>DATDKB010000435.1:0-2444 GCA_036520255.1 Rubrobacter sp.
CTGTTCACCAACTACGGCAACCCACTCTCGATGCTGGGGGTCTCGCTTCTGGTGTTCCCACGGCTGGCGCTGGGGCTATCTGGCTTCGAGACGGGCGTGGGCATGATGCCGCTCGTGCGCGGCGAGGAGGGGGACGATCCCGAGCGTCCCAGGGGGCGGATCCGCAACACGCGCAAGATGCTCACGGTAGCCGCCCTGATCATGAGCTTCTACCTGATCACCACCAGCTTCGTGACGACGTTGCTCATCCCGGCCCGGGAGCTGGCTCCGGGCGGCAGTGCCAACGGCCGGGCGCTCGCCTACGTGGCGCACAACTACCTCGGGGAGGCCTTGGGCACGGCCTACGACGCGAGCACGATCCTCATCCTGGCCTTTGCGGGCGCCTCGGCCATGGCGGGGCTTTTGAACATCGTGCCCCGCTACCTGCCCCGCTACGGCATGGCTCCCGAGTGGGCGCGGGCCATAAGGCCCCTGGTGCTCGTCTACACCACCATAGCGGTCGTCGTCACGATCATCTTCTCCGCCGACGTGGACGCCCAGGCAGGCGCCTACGCCACGGGCGTGCTGGCGATGATGTCCTCGGCCGCCTTCGCCGTTACGCTTACGGCCTGGCGCGGGGGATCGAGGTTACCGGCTATCATGTTCGGGCTGGTCACGGCCGTGTTCGTCTACGCGCTCGTGGCCAACGAGGTAAAGCGCCCCGACGGCATAGTGATCTCCCTGTTCTTCATCGGGGCGATCGTCGCCACCTCGCTAATCTCTCGGGTGTACCGCTCGCTCGAGCTCAGGCAGGAGCGCATAGAGCTCGACGAGACAGCGCTCAGGTTCGTGCAAGAGGTGAGCGACGGGGACGAGATACACATCGTCGCCAACCGGCGCCAGGCGGGCGACAAGGCGGAATACGACAACAAGGAGCTCGAGCAGCGAGAAGACAATCATATCCCTAAGGACGTACCCATCATATTCCTCGAGGTTGACGTGGAGGACGCCTCGGAGTTCGAGGACGTGCTGGAGGTAAAGGGGGTGGAAGTCGGCAGCCACAAGGTGATGCGGGCGGTGAGCTCGGTGGTGCCCAACGCCATCGCCGCCCTCTTGCTCCACCTGCGCGACACGACGGGGAAAACGCCTCACTGCTACTTCGGGTGGACGGAGGGCAACCCCATCGTGTACCTGTTCCGGTTCCTCCTATTCGGGGAAGGAGATACGGCCCCCATCACCCACGAGGTCCTCAGGGAGGCCGAGCCGGACGGCACGAGGCGCCCGGCCATCCACGTCGGCGGCAGATGACTCGAACTTCTTAGAACGCCGTTTGGGCGACGTTCGCGGAGGATCCCGCTCCGCCTGGGTGGGTGCTTCGCGAAGCCCGCAAACGGGCAAAGTGGCCAGGTGGACGCCCACGACCGAAACACGGACATAGACCTCGAGATCCTCGACCTGCTGCGCGAGGAGAGCCCGAAGAGCGCCTACCGGTTGGCCGGAGAGCTCGCCCGCGCCGGCGAGGAGGCGGTTGGCACGCACGCCGTTCGCAAGCGCCTCGAGGCGCTGGCCAGCCGCGGCCTCGTGGCGGGCTCTACGTCGGGTCACCCTGCTGCTGCGGGCCAAGCGGAGGCGCCTGCGCTGGCCGACCCGTGGAGGATAACGGAGGAAGGGCTGGCGTTGGTCGAGCCCGAGGCGGGGGTGGCGAGCGCCCCCTACGACCGCGAGGTAGGGGGCGAGGAGGAGGGCGGTGGCCGCGACGCGGGCTTCTGGGTGCTCGTCGCTATAGCGGTCCTGACGGCGGTATGCGCGGCGTACTCGCTGCTGGTCGCGAGCGGAGTTCTGGGTGGCGCTTAGAAGAGGGTGGCGAGGAGCCTCAGAGGACACCGCAGACCAACTTCTCAGAACCCCGTAAACCGGAAGTTCAACTTCTGAGAATTCCTCTTCCACGCACTCCGGTGAATAGACCTGAGGCTACGCTCAAGCCGCTGGACGCTTCGCGTGCTCTACCGCCCACTCAAGGGCGTAGTCTGCGACCTCCTCCCAACCATCCTGCCCCAGCGTGTAGTGTGAGCGTTCAGGGAACTCCTTGTAGTCTGTGACGGTGTTGGCGTGGCGGTAGTGCTTGACGTTAGACTGGTTGACCGCCGGTGGCATAAGGTTGTCTTCTCCACCCGCTATGAAGAGCAAGGGCGCACGCTCTTCGTTCCTGAAGTCGACGTAGGTGTCCTGGTGGCCGGGCGTGAAGTTAGCGAGGGGCCCGGCCCACACGAAGCTGCCCGGAGCGGGGATGTGGTAGCGCTCGTAGGCCTCGTCTGAGTCCTCCCGGCTCAAAGTGTTGGCGAAGGCGTTGTGGAACTGCTCTTTGGTGAACCCAACCGCCCTATGGCGGTTGGCTGGGTTCCTCAGAATCGGGAAGAAGACCCTTATCTGTGAGACAGGGGTTACCCTGACGCCCTCTGCAGGCG
>DATDKB010000436.1:0-22271 GCA_036520255.1 Rubrobacter sp.
CGGAAGTCGTTTGTGAAGCTCTTCTTCGCCTCCTGCAGCGCCTCGTAGGAATCCTGGACGCGCTCGATGCGCGACGAGGAGTCGGCGAGCATCTGGTGGGAGCGCGTCTGCGCCTCCCTTATGGTGAAGTCCGCCTCCCTCTGGGCGCTCTGGCGCAGGTCCTCGGCCTCGCTCGTCGCGGCGCGCCTGAGGTCGTTGGAGGCGTGCTCGGCGTGGACGAGGGCGGCGCGGATGGAGTCCTCAAGGTCCTCGAACTGCTGCAGCCGGTCGCGCAGGCTCGAGACCTCCTCGCGCATCCTCTGGTTCTCCGTGTAGTTGCGCTCGAACTCGTCGGCAACCGCGTCGAGGAAGTCGTCCACCTGGTTGGCGTCGTAGCCGCGGAAGCCGCTCTTGAACTCCTTACGCCTTATGTCGATCGGCCGTATAGGCATCCTGGATCACCCCGTCACTGGTTGTATGAACTGTTCGATTACGATGAGCAACAACCTCTTGGCGATTATGAGCCCGAAGATGGCGATGATCGGCGAGAGGTCTATGCCGAAACCGCCGAGCTGCAACATCGGTATGCGGCTCCTGATGGGCATCAGTATTGGATCGGCGACCGCCCTCACGGCGTTGTAGACCGCTTGCATGAAACCGCTCGAAGGGTAGCCGGGAAACCACGAGAACAGTATCGACGCGATGATGAACGCGAACAGTATGATGTAAGCGTAGTTCACCACCCCAGCGAGCAGTCCGGCGACGCTGAACCCGAACTGCTGCAGGAGGGCCGCCGTCATCCGCCAAGCCCCCTCGCCCGCTCCGTCGCCGCCTCGACCCCGTCGTAGACCGCGGCCACGAAACCGGCCTTCTCCATCGCGACGAACGCGGCGGCCGTCGTGCCACCCGGCGTCATCACCTCGTCACGCACCTGGTGGGCGCTACGTTCTTTGAGCAGCACCGCCGTCCCGCCTATCGTACCGACGACGAGCCTGCGGGCAACGTCGCGCGGTATGCCCTCCCTGACGCCGGCCTGTATCAGGGCGTCGGCGAAGAGCGCGACGTACGCAGGGCCCGAACCGTGCAGCGCCGTCGCCGCGTCGAAGAGGCGCTCCGGCAGCTCCTGCACCTCGCCGACGTGGCGGAAGATGTCCACGACCGTCGAAAGCGCCGCCTGACCCGCCTCGTTGGCGGTGACCACGGCGGAGCCGAGGCCCACGGAGGCGCACACGTTCGGCATGACGCGCAGGATCGCCGTCTCTGGCGGAAGATTCTCGGAGATGCGGGCGATGGAGACGCCGGCGGCGACGCTCGTGACGGCCTTGTCTGTGCCATCGAACGAGCCTGAGATCTCCTCTATTACCTGGGTGACGTCCCAGGGTTTCACGGCGACGATGAGGAGGTCGCTCTCGTCGGCGAGCTCGCGGTTGGAGGAGGTGGTGTGTATGCCGAGCTCCCGGAAGTGCCCCAGTTGTTCCGGATGGATGTCGCTCACGCCGAGGTCGAAGCCACCTGACTCGGCGAGCCTCAAGAGGAGGGAGCCCCCGATCTTGCCCGCCCCGATGATCCCGACCTTCTTCAAATTTCCCTCGACAAGGCTCCTAGAGCTGATTGAAGAACGCCCGCTCGGCGATGCGCTTGCGCTCCTCCGCGCTCACCTCCACGTCGCGCGGCGTGAGCAAAAAGACCCTGTTGGCGACGGACTGGATGTTGCCGTCGAGCGCGTAGGTCAGGCCCGAGCAGAAGTCAACCATCCTGCGACTCAGATCCCCGTCCACGTTCTGGAGGTTCAGGATCACCGGCTGCTGCCGCTTGAAGCGGTCGGCTAGGTTCTGGGCGTCGTTGAAGCTCGAAGGCTCGAGCACGCTGACGCGGGTGGTGCGCTGGTCGGGGACGGGCCTGAGGTGCGAGGGCTGCGGGTTCTGGTTGGCGCTGTAGCGCTCTCCCCTGGCTGACGACTCGTTGCCGAACAGATCCCCCAGGGAGGTACCGAAAGCCGAGGAGCGCTCCGCGCGGCCGAGGCGCCTCACAGTCGGCCCCGGCTCGGTGCTTCTGGCGCCGTTCGCGTACTCCTCGTTTCCATACCGGCGGTCCTCTTCCTCTTCGTCCTCGTAGTAATCGTCCTCGTCGACACCGAACCCGAACCAGGCCGCGATCCGGTCCAGACGGTCCCTAACTCCCATCCTGCCTCCTTACGGGCCCATCCTCCTCTATTAGCATCCGCCCGATCCTTACCACGGTCGCTCCCTCTTCGACCGCGACCTCATAATCACCACTCATGCCCATGGAGAGTTCCGAGAGATCGAAGTGCGGACTCCAACTTTCTCGTAGCCTATCACGGATCGTACGAAGTTTCGCGAAAACATAGCGCACGTCCTCAGGGTCTTCAACCAGCGGCGCGAGCGTCATGAACCCCCTCACGCGGACGCTTCCTCTGGTTCCCGCAGCGGCCTCGAGAAGCTCCTCGACCTGATCTTCAGAAACGCCGTACTTGGACTCTTCGTCCGCGACGTTGACCTGGATGAGTACGTCGGCCCCCCCGTCGGCGGCCCTCGTGGCGGTCTCCTCGATCAAACGGACCGAGTCCACGGAATGCACGAGTGTCACCCTGGGCACGACGATTTTCGCCTTGCGGCGCTGCAGATGGCCGATGAAGTGCCACTCGAAGCGATCTTCCAGCAGCTCCTGTTTTTCGACGAGGTCCTCGGCCCGGTTCTCACCGACGAGCTCAACGCCTGCTCCGACGAGTTCGGCGAGCTGCTCCGGCGCACAGTACTTGGTTGCGACGAGCACGCGGACCCGCTCGCCCGAGCGTCCGCTACGCTCCAGGGCTCTCTCGATGTTCTCCCGCACGACGGCGAGCCTCTCCCTGATATCCGTTCCCGAGACGCGCGAACTCACCGGGCCTCCCTGACGACCGAGGCGAGGTTCCGTCCCGTCAAAGGCTTCTGCATGCGGTGGGAGTAGAAAAGGTCGGGCCTGCACCCGCTACACAACCCGAGATCGTGTACCCCGACCCCGGCCGCTTCGAGGTCGATCCTAATGGCGTCCTGCAAAGAGAGGTAACGGCCCGATACCACCTCCTCCCCGAACTCGGCGGCGAACTTCTCGGCGAGATCTTCGGACACCTCGTAGCAGCAGCGCCGGATGGAAGGCCCGATAAAGGCGCGCACGCCGGGACCCACGAGTTCTCGCGCAGCCTTCCTCGACAGGCCCGCGAGGGTCCCTCGCCAGCCGGAGTGGACCATCCCGATTTCCCGCTCGCTGACGAGCGCTACCGGAACGCAGTCAGCGATGGCCACCGAGAGGCAGAGGTCGGGCTCGGCGGTGATGAGGGCGTCAGCCTCCCCGCTGAAGCCCGGCTCCGAGACACGAACCACCGTGTCCCCCGCGACCTGCCTGACCCAGGCTGCGGGCCTTCCGTCCATCGCTCTCCGAATTGTGGAGAGGTTCTCGGCGACAGCTTCGGGGGCGTCGCCAACCTTTTTGGAGACGTTTAGGGAGTCGTAGGGGGGCTCGGAGACGCCGCCGAGGCGGGTGAAGAAGAAGATGCTGCCCCCCTCCGCCTCTGGCGCGACGTAAACGGCGCCCCCTTCCGCGGTATGGACAACGGTGGGGACGCTGTGTTCGGTGCGGGTATCGGCCTCGCGCACGCCTCGGTGCGGGCCTACCGGCGGCGGAGGAAGGCCGGTATGTCCAGTACATCTCCCGTCTCCTGCGAGACGGCCGGCTCCTCCTGCTGCTGTTGGGATGGCTCGGCGGCGGCGCTACGGTCCGACCGGCGCGCGTTGGCCAGGCGCTGGTCGAAGCCGGTGGCTATCACGGTCACGCTCACCCTGTCGCCGTTGTTGTCGTCGATGACGGCGCCGAAAATCAGGTTGGCGTCCTGGTGCGCGGCGTTGTGCACGATCTCCGCGGCCTCGTTGACCTCGAAGAGCCCGAGGTCAGGCCCCCCCGTGATGTTCAAGATGATCCCAGTCGCGCCCTCGATGCTAGCCTCAAGAAGCGGGCTGGAGATGGCGGTCTTGGCGGCCTCGGGACCTCTGGTCTCGCTGCTCGACTCGCCGATGCCCATGAGCGCGGAACCGGAGTCGTGCATGATCGTGCGCACGTCCGCAAAGTCCAGGTTGATAAGCCCGGGAACCGTGATGAGATCCGTGATTCCCTGAACGCCCTTCCTCAAGATGTCGTCCGCCATCTTGAAGGCGTCCATCATGCTGGTCCGCTTCTCGGCGACCTGGAGCAGGCGGTCGTTCGGGATAATAATGAGGGAGTCCACGTTCTCCTTGAGGCGCTTGATGCCCTCCTCGGCATACGTTGAGCGCCTGCGCCCCTCGAAGGCGAACGGCCGCGTCACGACCCCGACGGTCAGCGCCCCCGAGTCCCTGGCGATCTTGGCGACGACCGGAGCGGCACCGGTGCCTGTCCCGCCGCCCTTGCCCGCGGTCACGAACACCATGTCGGCGCCGCGCAGGGCCTCTTCGATCTCCGCCTTGTTCTCCTCGGCGGCCTCCATCCCGATCTTCGGGTCCGCGCCGGCACCCAAGCCGCGCGTGATCTTCTCTCCTATGTGGATCTTCTGGTCGGCATCGCACATCTGGAGGGCCTGGGCGTCCGTGTTCACCGCAATGAACTCAACCCCCTGCAAACCGGAGTTGATCATGCGGTTCACGGCGTTGGTTCCCCCCCCGCCAATGCCGACAACCTTAATGACCGCCAAGTAGTTAGTCGCCGCGTCCAACATGCCTTTCTTACCCTCCATCACATACTATTTGAGGGAGCCGCCGGTCTACTTTCCCCGGAACCAGCCCCTGACCGCCTCCAATATGCTACCAAAACTGCCAGCCCCTGCACCTTTACCCTTCGGTCTAGGGTCATCGTTTCTAGCCGAGAAGTATAGCAGACCGACGGACGTTGCATACTGAGGCTTCTGTACAGGTTTAACCTCCTCTCTCACCCTTCGTAGAACAGCGGTACGGGCGCGCAGCCCGAGGACTTCTTCGGCGAGGTCGGGCATGCCGTCGAGGAGGGAGCCGCCACCGGTCAGGACTACGCCGCCGGGGATCAGATCTCTCATTCTGGTGGCCTGGAGCGATTCTTGCACGTAGTCGAAGAGTTCTCGGGCGCGGTACTCCAGGATCTGGCTGATGAAGCTCGCGTTGTAGTGCCTGTCGTCGAGCTTTACGGCGGCGACGGAGTCGATGTGGCTGGAGAGCGTTGTCCCGTAGCGGACCTTTAGCTCCTCCGCTTTGTGTTGCGGGATCTTGAGGCCGTAGGCGAGATCCGAGGTAAAACTCTCCCCGCCGATGGGTACGACGGCGGTATGGGTGAGGGCCCCACGATAGAACGTCGCGATGTCTGTCGTCCCGCCGCCGATATCGAGGAGCACGACGCCGGCTTCGCGGTCCGCTTCGAGCAGGCAGGCCTCTGCTGAGGCGATGGGCTCGAGCACGATCTTCGAGACCTTTACGCCGCAATCCTCGACGGCGCGCATGAGGTTCTGGATGCTTGAGACGGCCCCACTCACGACGTGGGCGCGCATGGTCACCTTGCGGGCGGCGAGGCCCACCGGGTTCTTGACACCCTCCGAGCCGTCCAGGACGTAGCCCCGGGGGACGACGTGGATCACCTGCTCGTCTTCGTCCAGGTCGAGTTGCCTAGCCTCCTGCTCCAGCCTGCGGACGAACCTGTCCGTGACCGTGAGGTGCCTGGTGCGGTTGAGGAGGGTGACCTCTTTGTTGAAGGAAGAGATGTGGCTTCCCGCAATGCCAACGGTCACCCGGCCGCCTCGAACGCCGCACGCCTCCACCGCCTCGGCTATCGACTCTGCGGCGGCCTGGCGGTCCACGACGACGCCCCTCTTGAGCCCGTAGCTCGGCGCCTCGCCCATGGAGAGGACCTCCACCCAGCCCCGCCTCGGATCAACCCGCCCGGCGAGCGCCACGATCTTGGTGGTGCCCACGTCTATCCCGTAGACCAGCGACGTCGCCACGACCCGTTAGCCCCTGAGATCGCTTTTCGTGTTGCCCTGGACCGGGGCTCCGACCACGACCCTGTCCGGCGAGCGCAAGTCGAAGACCCGCGCGTCGGGATTCTGGGGTATGATGTTCTTGAGTGCCTCGGCCTGGCTATCGCTTACGTTTCGGGTGAAGATGACGGGCCGGCCGGTAACCGTGGCCCTGATGCCCCCGGCATCGACGCCGTCGATGGAATCGAGCCTCATCTCGTTCTCGTGCAACGTTCTCGCGAAATCCAAGATCTCCCCTACCTGGTCGCGATCCAACTTTAACTTCGCGATGCCCGCTCCCCCGAGCCCCGGAAGTTCCTCGCCGTCGGAGGACAGAATGATCTCCCGCCCGTCCACTTCAGCGTATAGCATCGGCGACCGTTCTTTAACCTGAACGGTAACTATACCGGAGTTCCAGTTCTCGTTCACCTCTGCACCTTGAACCCAAGGGTTAGACTCTACTCTGTCCTCCAACATTTTCTTGTTGAGGGTGAGCAGGCTCGCGTTGTCCGGGATAGCCTCTACGACCTCGGATTCGGGGTACATGCTGGCACCTTCGACCTTCACACCCTTGACCGGGAAGTTGAGGTAGGTAATCACGAGGACGGTGAGAGTAGTAGCGACGGCCACGGCCGCCGAGATCAGGATCGCGCGCAGTGGGCCGTTCAGGGCTGGGATCCCGACCCCTCCAGTACGTTGAGCAGCGCTTCGCCAACCTGGAAGATGTCTCCGGCGCCGAGCGTGAGCACGAGGTCTCCTCTCTCGGATATGTTCCCAAGCACCCGCGGTATGGCGTCCTGCTGGGGTAGGTAGTAGACCTCTGGACGCCCCCGCGTCTCGCAGATCGCGTCCACTATGAGCTTGCCGTTGACGCCGGGTTGGGGCATCTCGCCCGCGCCGTAGACCTCGGTTACGAGGACGGCGTCGGCCGCGGCGAACGAGTCGCCGAACTCCCTGTAGAGCGCGCGGGTGCGCGAGTAACGGTGCGGCTGGAAGACCGCGATCACCCGCCCGCCGTTGGTCATGGTCGAACGGGCGGCGGCGAGCGTCGCCGCGAGTTCCGTCGGGTGGTGGGCGTAGTCGTCGACGACTCGTACCTCGGCGACCTCACCCTTGAGCTGGAAGCGGCGTCGCACCCCACCGAAGGTCTTGAGGGTCTGGGCCGCCTCGTAGGCGTCGTAGCCGAGCCAGCGGGCCACGCCCGCCGCGGCCAGGGAGTTGAGGGCGTTGTGGCGACCGTAGACGCCGAGTTCGACCTCGCCACACCTCACCCCGTTCTCGAGCAACACGTATGTGTTGGGACCCAGGATTTCCGCCCTAAGATCCCCGGAGTCGATGCCGTAGGTGGTCAGAGGGCAAGAGGCTTCGGCGGCCACGCCCAGGCATAGAGGGTCGTCGGAGCAGGTGATCATTGCTCCGTCCTCGGGCAGAGCACGGATGAACTGCTCGAAGGTCTCCACAACGTCGTCTAGGGAGGAGTAGAAATCCGGGTGGTCGAACTCGATGTTCGTGACAACAGCGGCCTGCGGCCTGAGGTGGAGGAGCGAGCGGTCGCTCTCATCCGCCTCGGCCACGACGAGATCGGACCTCCCGAAGGCCACGTTGCTCCCGATGTCGTTCAACTCCCCGCCCACAAGAGCCGTCGGGTTCTCACCGAGGGCCTTCAGCACGTGCGCCGTCATGCTTGTCGTTGTCGTCTTGCCGTGGGTCCCCGCAACGGCCACACTGCGGTTCCCCTCAAGTATCCAAGCCAGGGCCGCCGCTCTGGGTATTATGGGCATAGAGCGGCGCCGGGCTTCTAGAAGCTCGGGGTTTGTCCTCGGGATGGCCGTGGAGATAACGACCTGCTCGGCGTCGCCAACCTGTTCCGAGGCGTGCCCGATGTGGACCCTGATGCCGGCGTCGCGCAGCCTGCGGGTGTAGGGCGACTCCTTGAGGTCGGAGCCGGTGACGTCGTGGCCCCTGCTCGCGAGGACCTCAGCTATGCCGCTCATCCCGGCCCCCCCGATGCCGATCATGTGTATCTTCACGGGCCTTACTCCTTACCTCTAGCACGCAATAATCTCTCAGCCACCTCGCCGGCAGCGCGGGGCGTGGCGAGGCCTCTCATGCGATCTGCCATCCGCTCCCGCCGCCCTTCGTCTTCCAGCAGATCCTCGACGCGCCCGCGCAGCGACGCCGCATCGACCTCCGCGTCGGGCATCAGCTCCGCTGCCCCCCTCTCGGTAAAGTACCTGGCGTTACGGAGTTGGTGGTTTGCCGTGGCGTACGGGAAGGGGATGAGTATAGCCGCTTTCGCAGCGGCCGCTATGTCGAACAGCGAGCCCGCGCCGGCCCTGCTTACGACCACGTCGGCGGCGGCCAGGTGGCTTCCAATGTCGCCTGTGTACTCGAGGATGCGGTGGCGCGGGTTGTCCGTCGAGAGCCGCGAGAAGTCCCTGCTGCCAGAGATCTGGACGACCGAGTATGGCGTCGTGCCCGCGAACGCTTCGGTCGCGGCGAGATTGATCCTGAGCGCCCCCCCACTTCCGCCGAAAACGAGCACGACGGGAGGCTCTAGATGGAGCACGCGCAGCGCCTCCTCCCGAGAAGCATCGAAGATCCCTGCCCTCGTAGGCATCCCGACCCGCACGGATCGCCGCAAACTTTCCTCCGCCTCCGGAAACGCCACGAGCGTCTCCGTCGTAAAGCGGCTCGCGATGCGGTTCAGGCGCCCTGGAACGGAGTTCTGCTCGTGCAGAAACGTAGGGACGCCGAGAGCGCGGGCGGCCACCACGGCGGGCGCGCTCGCATAACCCCCAACCCCGAGAACGGCCCAAGGCTTCAGTTTTTGTATTATGCGTGTACAACGCATGGCTGCCCCGAGGGAGAGCAGACCTGCACGGGCCTGGGCTATGGGGTTTCCGGCGAAGCCTCGCAGGGGGAGGGCGTGGTGGGTGTAGCCTTCGCGCGGGACGAGGGTTTGTTCGATGCCCGAGGTGGAGCCAACGAACTCGACCACGGCGTCTCTAGCCCCCAACTCAGCCGCCACGCACAGCGCGGGAATAGCGTGTCCTCCCGTGCCGCCTCCTGCTATCAGGATTCTTGGCCGCCCGGGGTTTGATCTCTCTCGCTCGTTCACTGTCCTCCGATATCCTGTAGAGGATGCCCACGGCGGCGAAGCATACCAGCAGGCTGGAGCCTCCGTAGCTCACGAAGGGGAGCGTCACCCCGGCGAGCGGGAGCACGACCATCGCGGCCCCCATGTTGAAGATCGCCTGGACGGTCAGCATCGTCGTCAGGCCGGCGGCCACGCACCGAGCCATTACTGAAGGGGCGTTCAAGGCGATTCTAAGGCCGGCCAGCGCGATAAACCCGAACGCGGCGATCACGGCGACCATCCCGATCAGGCCCAGTTCCTCCCCGATCAGGGCGAAGATCATATCCGTGCCGATCTCGGGCACGTAAGGCCCCTGCCCGCCCGAGCCGGCGCCGGAACCGAAGAACCCGCCTGCCTTTATCGCGACCATCGCCTGAACTACCTGGTAGCCAGAGCCATCGGAGGCGGCCCAGGGATCCAGGAACGTCATGAACCGCTCGCGCCGGTAGGGCTCCAGCAGCATCATCCCAGCCACGGCCACCAATCCCAGAAGTCCCGACAGCACCAGGTCCCGAGTCTTGATCTCCGAGGCCCAAAGCACACCGGCGACGCCGGAGAGCACGATCACGGAAGTACCGAAGTCCGGCTCGATGAGGATTAGCCCGAAGAGCGCCCCGACCATCGCGAGCGGCTTGAACGGAACCCCGGAACCCGCCGGAAGCCGGGCGACGGCGCAACTGAGAACGAGCAACGAGGCGAGCTTGGCGAACTCCGCGGGCTGCACGGTCATGGGGCCGAGGTCGAGCCACCTCCTGGCGCCGTTGATCTGGCTGCCTATCCCCGGTATCAGGACCAGAACAAGGCTGAGGAGAACGATCAAATACAAGGCCGGGGCGTACTTGCGCCACGCCGTGTACCTGATACGGCTTGTCACGAAGAAGACGATCACCCCGAGCACCATGTGGAAGCAGCGTTCTTTCAGAAAGCCCGTGCCGTAGTCCCGGAAGGTGGCAGAATAAACCATCACCAGCCCGAGCATCGAAAGCCCGAGCGCAACCAGGAACAGGTTTGCCCGCAGACTACTCATCGGCTGACGGTCCGTCTGCGTGAACCGTGTTCCTGGACGAACCTGACAAAAGCCTCTCCCCTCTCAGCGTAACCAGAAAACTGGTCGAAGCTCGCGCATCCCGGCGAGAGCAGGATGACGTCGCCGGGCCTTGCCAGCGTCACGGCCCCCTCGACAGCTCCCGCGAGGTCGGGGGCCCTGTGGACGATGCCTCCCCAGCCCTCGTCTTCGAGGTACGCCGCGATGCGAGGCCCGGCCTCGCCTTGGCACACGACGGTCCTGCACCTGTGCAGGACGGGCAGCAACTCCGAGAAGTCCGTGAATTTGTCCGAACCGCCGAGGATGAGGACCACCGGCGGTTCGAAGCTCTCTAGGGCGGCGACTACCGCCGCGGGGTTGGTTGCCTTGGAGTCGTCCACATACGTGACGCCCGCGACCTGCGCGACGACTTGGACACGGTGCGGCCTGGACTCGTATGCGAGCAACGCCTCCCTGAGATCTTCTAGTGCCGCGCCGAGCCTCTCGGCTGCCGCCGCCGCGAAGAGCGCGTTCTCGTGGTTGTGCATCCCCGCGAAGCGCAATTCGGCGACATCGGCCACATGAGCGCCGCGCAGGAACAATCGACCGTCCCGGACGGCGGTGTCGCCGCGGCCCACGACCAGCACTTGGGAATCGAGGTCGTTCTCGGCACCTCGTCCCACAGGGTCTTCGGCGCTCACGAGGGCGAGGTCGCTTGTTTGCTGCCCCTCGAAAACTCGGAGCTTATCCGTGACGTACTCTTCGAAAGAATCGTGCCAGTTCAGGTGGTCGGCCCTCATGTTGAGCAGCGCCGCTACCTCGAAGCCGGGACTATCGAGATAGTGCAGCTGAAAGGAGGAGATTTCGAGGACGAGTAATCCGGAGCTGCGCGCCTCTCCGATGCACCCCGTAAGCGGCCTCCAGGAGTTGCCGGCGACGGTGTGGGGAACGTCGGAGGCGTCGAGCATACGGTGCAGCATGTCAACGACGGTGGTCTTCCCGTTGGTGCCGGTAACCGCGGTCACACGCGTCTCACCCGCCAGCAGCTCCAGGCCAAGACCTACCTCGGAGACTATCTGTAAGCTCCGTTCTTCTGCGGCCCGCAGCACGGGGCTTTTGGGGCTTATGCCGGGACTCGCAATCACCCTGTTTACGCCTTCGAGGACTTCGGGGCCGGCTCCGAGAACGCCGGGTACGTCCAGGACGGCCAGGGCGTTGCGTAGTCCTTCGTTGTCGCTATCATCAGCCACGACGACGTCTTCGCCGAGTTCGGCGAGCGCTCGCGTCGCCGCTACGCCGGATTCCCCGAGCCCGAATACCAGTGTCCTCACGGGCTCACCCTGCCGCGTTGTAGAGCAAGATGTAGTAGAGGAAAAAGCCGGCTGAGGAGAACGCGGCCTGGGCGATCCAGAACCGCACCACGACCTTGTTCTCGTCCCAGCCCAAAAACTCGAAGTGGTGGTGGATCGGGGCCATCTTGAAGACCCTTCGTCCGGTGAGCTTGTAGACGAAGACCTGCACCATGACGGAGACCACCTCGATCACAAAGAGACCGCCGACGATGGGCAAGAGCAACTCCGTCTTGGTCAAGACCGCCGCCGCGGCGAGGACGCCTCCGATCGCGAGCGAGCCCGTGTCCCCCATAAAGATCTCTGCCGGGTGGGAGTTGTACCAGAGGAACCCCACCAGGGCCCCCACCATCGCGCCGCAGATCACCGCTACGTCGTACTGGCGCTCCAGGAAAGCGATAGCCGTGTAGGAAAGCAGCGCTATGGCCCCCGCCCCCGCCGCGAGCCCGTCGAGCCCGTCGGTCAGGTTCACGGCGTTGGTCGTGCCCACGATGACCAGCAAGAGGAACAAGCTAAAAAGCGCGATCCCAATGATCCCCGGCCCCAATACCAGACTCCGGTCGAAATACGGTACCAACACGGTTTGGGTGACGCCCACGTATCGAACAGCAAGCACGTCGGCCAGAACGACCGCAAGCGTCAACAAGAGGAACTTGTACCGGGCGCTCAAGCCTTCTGGCCGCTTCTTGGAGATCTTCTGCCAATCGTCGTAGAGGCCTATGCCTGCGACCACGGCCACTAGGAGCAGCGTCGTCAGCGTGGCTACGTTCGGCCGCGCCACGACCACGAGCGCCGCGAAAAGCCCAGTCAGCATCACGATCCCACCCATCGTCGGCGTGCCCGCCTTGATCAAGTGGGTCTCCGGTCCCTCCTCGCGCACGAACTGCCCGAACTTGCGCGACTGCAAGAACTCGATGAACTTCGAGCCGAGCATGACGGTCACGAGGAACGCCACACCCGCCCCGAGTACAACGCTAAACAAGAGCTAAACTCTCCCTCAACTTGCGGGTCAGGGTGTCGAGCTCAACCCCGCGTGAACCCTTGACGATCAGGTAATCTCCTCCCCGCAGTTCGTCCCGCAGGGACTCTGCGGCCGTCGCGGCATCCTCGTAGAACAGCGTCTTGCCGCCGAAGGCCTCGGCGTACCAGCGGGCCTCATCCCCGACGCAGACCAGCAGATCTACCCCGACCTCGTCGGCCAATTTGCCCGCTTCGCGGTGGTACTCGCGGGCGCACGGTCCCAACTCGAACATGCCGCCAAGCACCACAACGAGGCGTCTGCCCTGTTGCGTGGCCTGTTCCGCGCCGTATTCGAGTACGGCGGCGACGGCGGCGGGGGAAGCGTTGTAGGAGTCGTCGTAGACCACGATGTCGTCCTTGAGCCTGTAGACGTCGCCGCGCAGCCCTGTGCGCCTGAGCCGCGAGAGGCCCCCAGCGGCCACTTCCAGGTCGAGGCCTAGGGCTAGGGCCCCCCCGAGGGCGGCGAGTAGAGGTTCCACCAGGTGCGTACCGAAGACGGGGGATCTTATTTCGGCTGACTCGCGGTCTATCGTGGCGACGAAGCGCAGGCCCTCTTCCCGTCCTTCGATCCCCGACGCCACAAGGTCAGCGTCGCCTTCGCGGGCGAAGGTGATACGCCGGCCCAGATTTCGTCCGGACCCGGTCGCCCTCTCGGGCGCGTTCACAGGGGCGACCAGGGTCCCGGTCTCGGGGAGGGCAAGGGCGAGCTCGCCTTTCGCTGCGGCGAGGCCTTCGAGCGACCCGAAAGAGTCGAGGTGCACCGGCGAGATGGCGGTCAGGATGCCAATCTCGGGCGGGGCTATGCCGCACAGCGTCTCTATGTCCCCGGCATGGGTTGCACCCATCTCCAGGACGAGGACCTCGGTGCGGGGGTCGGCGGAGAGGACGGTAAGGGGAAGCCCGAGCTCGTTGTTCAGATTGCCCTCGGTCGCCGAGATGCGCTTTCCCGAGTGCCTGAGGATGGTCGCGAGGGCGTCCTTGGTCGTGGTCTTGCCGACCGTGCCTGTGATGTCGACGACGGTAGGCGAGGGGGCGTCCGGGCGAACTAGCGTCCATCGCGCGAGCCTTTGCAGCGCCTTCTCGGAATCTTCCACGACCAGGGTCGGAACGTCGAGCGGGCGGGTGGCGACGGTTGCCACCGCGCCGCGCAGGTGCGCCTCGGGGGCGAAGTCCGCGCCGTCGGTTCGGCCACGCATGGCGAAGAACAGGTCGCCCTTGCGCACCTTGCGGGAGTCGATCGCGGCCCGAGCGACGAGCGCGTCCGCGTGGGCAGTCGGGAGATCCGCGCCTATGGCCCGTGCGACCTCTGTAAGCGTGGCCGGCCTCACCAGAGCGGCTCCTCAGCTTTGAAGCCCCTACGGTCCGGCGGGACGTTGAAGTAGCCGAGCGTGAACTCCATCACCTGGCGGAAGGCGGGGCAGGCGTCAACCTCTCCCCAGTACGACCTTGCTGGTTCATCGACGGCTACCAGCATCACGTACTCAGGGTCGGTAGCCGGGACGAACCCGACGAAAGAGGCCACATACTTGGCGCCGTAGGTCCCGGTCTTCGGGTCGACTTTCTGCGAGGTCCCCGTCTTGCCGCCCACCGTGTAACCGGAGATCTGGGCGAAGTGGCCCGACCCGTCGTCGACGACGCCCTGTAACATCCCGCGTACTATAGCCGAGGTCTCCTCGCTTATCACCCGGGGGCCACGTTCAGACGGGGCATCCCCTTTGGCCACATGCGGCGTGACCCTGTAGCCGCCGTTGATGAGGGTGGCGTAGCCGGAGATCAGTTGCAGGGGCGTCACGGTGAAGCCCTGCCCGAAGGGTATGTTCCCGATCGAGATCCCGCTCCAGTCTTTGTAGGCCGGGACGTCTCCGAAGTTCTCACCCCAGAGGTCCACATCCGTTGGCTGGCCGAAGCCGAAGGCGACCATGCTCTCATAAAGCTTCTTGCCGCCCATCTCCATGGCGATCTTCGTTGCCCCGACGTTGCTCGAGTGCTCGAGTACGCCGCCCGGGGTCAGAACCTCGGTCTCGTGCGGCTCGGAGTCGTTTATAACGTGGTCGGCCACGACCATGTGATCCGGTACAACGAACTTGTCGGTAGGCGTGACCGCGCCATCCTGCAACGCGGAGGCCACGGTGAAGGCCTTGAAGGTCGAGCCCGGCTCGTAAGGGTCGGTGAGCACCCTGTTGCGCTGATCCTCGGCCGGCACCTCCTCGAAGTCGTTGTTGTCGTAGGAGGGTGTGTTGGCGAGCGCAACTATCGACCCATCGTCGACGCGCATGATCACCCCAACGGCGCCCTTGGCCTTGCTCTTCTCGACGGCGGTCCCGAGGGCCTTCTGCAGCTCCTGCTGCACGGCGGAGTCGACCGTCAGGTTTACGTCCTTGCCGCTCTTTAGTCTGTTCTCGAAGCGGGCCTCGACCCCGCCGAAGGCCTGTCCGTAGTCGCTGGCGTGCCCTACTAGCTGGCTGGCGAGCGACCCGTTCGGGTAGACCCTCTCCGTGTCGGGGGCCGTGGTGATGCCCTCCAGGCCCGCTCCCTGTATCCTGGCCGCTGTCTCCGGCTTTATGCCGGTCGCCACGACGCTGTATCCCATGAGCTGGTCGTTGGCGTCGCGCTTGGTAAGCGCAGCCTTTATGTCGTCCACACTCCGGTCTGTCTCTGAGCCCATTATGGTTTTCAATTTGTCGGCCGTCGCCCCGGGGTCCACAACTTGGTAGGGGGTCGCGATCACGCGCGCGACCTCGAGACTCGTAGCGAGTTCCCTTCCGTCGGCGCTCACGATGCTGCCGCGCGCCGGCGCCGCGGTCTGCGCGCTCGTCCAACTCTGCTCCGCAGCGAACGCCCTGTAATCTTTATCCTCCGCGAGGCTGATGTGCACGGCCCGCCCGCCGAGGAGCAGCCCGCTCACAACGAATACCGCGGCGACGGTCCACAATCGTACGTGGCCGACGGCCCGTGCTTTGCCGGAGGCGGGAGACATGCGGAGGGTTCTCCGCCGGTCGCTCCTGTACCTCCGTCCAGAAAGGTGTATGACCTTGCCACCCGAGGCCTGACGGGCTCGAGCTTTCGTGCGAGGGGAAGTAGCTTTGCCGCGGCCACGCTTCGTATTGCGACGTCTGGGCCTGTCGGCTCTACCGCTGCTCCCCTCCTTCCTGTTGTGTCCCATCCTGTATCCCATCCTCCGCTTTGCCTCTGAATTCGCTTCCGTAGACTTTCGGGGCGCCACTATCCGGCTGGCGCATGCCTAGCTTGCCCGCGAGCTCCCTGATCCTCGCCGAGCCCGACAGCTCCGTGACTTTGATCTGGAGCCTCTCCCCTTGGTCCTGGGCCCTACCGAGCTGTGTGCCAAGGTCGGCGGCTTTAGCCTCAAGGGCCGCGGCTACCGTGTGCAGATAGACGCTCCCCAGCATCAATAGCACCGGCACCACGACGAGCATCGCGAACCGGCGACGGCGGCCGGCGGCTTTCTTGCGCAGCGTGCGTTCCTGCGACCGTTTCGGCGCGCGCTTTCGTACCGGCGACACGGGCTCCGTGGGGAGCGCGGCCCTGTACCTGCGCTGCGGCGCGGCCATCAGCCACCGTCCTCCGACGGCTCGGCCGTCCTCGTCGCCGCCCGCAGCCGGGCCGAGGCGCTGCGCGGGTTCTCCCCAACCTCGCGCTCGGAAGGCCTCAAGATATCACCCCGCCGGAAGATGGGCCGCGCGCCGCAAACGCAGACCGGCAGCTCAGGCGGACAGACACACCGCCCCTCCCGCTCGGAGATGAAGCGCTTGACGAGGCGGTCCTCCCCCGAGTGAAACGTAAGAACCACCAACCTGCCGCCGGACACGAGCAGCCGCTCCGCGGCATCCAGGGCCCTCGCCAGGCCACCGAGCTCGTCGTTCACCCTGACACGCACGGCCTGGAAGACCTTCTTGGCCGGGTTGCCGCCCCTCTCCTTCCAGCCCACCGCCGCGCGCACGGCGTCGTAGAGGTCGGTCGTAACCGCAAGCGGCCTTCTCCTGATGATCTCACGCACCACCCTGCGCGCCTCGCCGCGGGGTACATCTCCGTACTCGGAGAGCATACGCGCCAGCTCCCCTGCATCTGCCGTGTTCAAGTAGTCGGCCGCGGACACCCCAGAGCCCGGGTCCATCCGCATGTCCAACGGTCCTTCGCCGACGTAGGAGAAGCCGCGTTCGGGTTCGTCGATCTGAAAGCTGGAGAGACCGAGATCGAACAGGATCGCGTTGGCCTGGCTACCTCTCTCGACCATCGCCCACAACGCGCTATCGTAGGCGTCCGAGACGAACTCGAAGCGCGGGTCCTTCAGGAGGTCGGCCGCCCTTCCGGCGGCCTCGGGGTCCCTGTCAATGCCGACCAGGCTACCGTCGGGCCCGAGGTTGTCGAGGATCACGCGCGAGTGGCCGCCGCCACCGAAGGTCGCGTCGACCACGGCGTCATCGGGGTTCAGCCAGAGGGCATCTATTGCCTCCTCCAACATCACAGGACGGTGTCCGGTTGCCATCACGCGCCCAGGTCCCTTCCCACGAACTCCTCCACAATCTCGGAGAACGTGTCGTCCGCGCCGGCAACGTAGCGGTCCCACTCCTCCGTGTCCCAGATCTCCAACCGATCGTCCACCCCGGTGATCGTGACGTCGCGCTGCAACCCGGCGTAGCGGGCGAGCTTGGTCGGGATCAAAACGCGACCCTGCCGATCTAGGGTCGCCTCGAAAGCCATCGAGAAGAACATTCGCGAGAGCTGACGTCCCCTCGCCGTGAGGTCGGCGTTGGCCTTGATGTTCGCCTTGAAGGCCGCCCACTCCTCAGGCGGAAAGGCGAAAAGGCACTTGTCTACTCCCTTGGTAATGACGATACCACCCTCGAAATAAGGTCGGAGACGAGAAGGGAGGGTCATGCGCCCCTTCTCGTCCAGCGTGTGCTCGTACTCACCTAAAAGGGCCAGCGCCGTGTCCTCCCACTACGCTCCACTTTGACCCACGACGACGAAATTCTTGCATATGCCCAGAAAAATCGCAATCTGTGCGCCCTAGAAAGGCCAGCGAGGAGCATATTTCTATCTCCGAAGCGCTTTTACCCCCCTCCCTAGGGCTAGGGACCCCTATTAAATTACTGCTTTCCGGTGGCGGGGGAGGATTTTGCGGTGAAGCATCTCGGGGTGTCGTGGCACAACATGTCGGTTGTCGGCGGGTCGAACCGCAACATGTTGAGATACGCTGAAATAATGAGGGGGCATCAGGGTCGGACTGGCCAAACCACGCTGCGTGAGGGGCGTCGCTGCCGCGCCTGGGCCTCTACGCCTTCTGCTCGTGAAATGAATCCCACTTCTGTCAGAATGAGAGGAGTGGGACAGGAATGGTGGACGAGGGGTTTAGCGCGCTCACGCAGCCGGAAAGCGGGACCGTCCATACGGACTCGGTATCAAATGTACAGCGTTTCGGTCATTGAAGAGTTGACAAGCTGAGACGCTGGAGTGCTGAAAAGGTGGCAAGCTGAGAGACGGAGATTCGTGGGCCCACCAGGACTCGAACCTGGGACCGTCCGATTATGAGTCGGATGCTCTAACCAACTGAGCTATGGGCCCTTAGCGGGAAACCCGAACGGTACCGCCTAGCTCCCCCGGCTGGACTCGAACCAGCAACCCTTCGGTTAACAGCCGAATGCTCTGCCAATTGAGCTACAGGGGAATTCTGCAGATGCGATTATACGGTTCGTGGCCCGCGGCTTCAAGCTCCCGAAGCGAGGGAGCGCAGAGCATGTTTGAGTTGTTGGACCTCCGCCTGGAGCTGTTCCTTCCGATCGTAATCTGGGGTCTCCCTCTTACTCTGTTCACGGCTCAGTATCGCCAGCCGCAGCCACGCTTCACGGACGGAACCTTCTGATGGGAAGAACCTCTCCCCCTGGGAGGCGAGGGCGCCGATCCGGTCCATCAGCGGCCTTGCCCGCTCGTCCACGAGGACGGCGTCGAGATCCCCGCTCGCATGTTCTCTCAACAGGGTGAAAATTCTGGCCTGAACCTCGTCTCGGAAGTCCTCGTCGCGCAACACTAACGGTTGCTGTAGCGCTCGGGTTTTCAGACCTTCCTTGAGAAGCGGTGCCGTGAGGTCTGGCCTGGTAAGAACCAGGGTGAGGACCGCGTCCCCGGCTTCCGTGTGCGGGTCGGCCGGGCCACGGGATCGTGGCGCTCGTGCCCTTACGTTCGCGGGCTCCTCTCTCATCAAGACGTCGGTGCTCACGCCGAGGGACTCGGTGGCCAAACGAAGGGCCTCTCGGTAGAGAACGGGGTCTTTGATCTCTTTGATCATGCCCCTTATCTCGGGTACAGCCCTGGAGCGCTCCGTGGCACCAGCTCCGCGGGTGCGGGCAACGATGCGCCGAATGCCGTACTCCAGAACGGGCATCGCGCCTTCCAGCAACATCGTAAACTCTTGGGGAGGATGGTGCAACAGCCAATCTGCCGGGTCTTCCGGGAGGCGCAAGACGCGCAGGTCTAGCTTCAAGTCAGCGGCCGTCGCGGCGGCCCGCTCTATGGCCTTCTCGCCTGCCGCGTCGGGGTCGAAGAGGACGTAAATCTTGTCCGCATAGCCGCTGAGCGTACGCAGATGACCAGGCGTGGTCGCAGTACCGAGCGTAGCAACGGCGTTCTTGATGCCCGACTGGTAGAGCATGAGCACATCTGTGTATCCCTCCACGACGAGCGCGGCGCGTTCTCTGCGCATCGCTTCGGAGACCTGCGGGAAACCGTAGAGCAGGTCGCGTTTGTTGAAGGTTTCGGTCTCGGGAGAGTTCAGGTACTTGGGTTGGGCGTCACCCAGCGTCCTAGCCCCGAAACCTACGATCCTGCCCCGCCGGTCCGAGATCGGGAACGTGATCCTCCCCGCAAAACGCTCCCCTCCCCGCGCCGACAACAGCCCCGCCGCATCAAGCGTTTCCCTGTCGAGATCGAACCTCCTCGCAGCTGCCAGAAATCCCGATGCACCCCGCGGCGGAGCGTACCCCAAACGAAATTCTTCTATAGTAGAACGCTCTATCTTGCGGTCTTCCAGGTAGCGGCGAGCTTGCTGTGACTCCGGGGTCTGGGAGCCCAGGAGGTACTTGTGGTAGTAGATGGTGGCTGCGGCGAGCGCCTTGTGGATCTGGTGTCGCCGCATGATGCGCTGCCTTGCGGCGTCGGGATCTCCCCCACCCTCGAACTGCAGGTCCACGCCGGAGCGTTCGGCTACATAGGAGACTGCCTCGGCGAAGTCGAAGGACTTCAATTCCATTATGAGCTTGATGGCGTCCCCGCCGCGCTGGCATCCGAAACAGTAGTAGAAGCCGCGGTCTGGGGAGACACTGAAGGAGGGTGTTTTCTCCTGGTGATCGGGGTAGGGGCAGAGGCCTGAGAAGCGGGTTCCCTGGCGTTTGAGGGCCGTGAACTCGGAGGTCACCTCGACGATGTCAACGGCTTCCCTAACCTCCTCTATGCTGCGTTGCGAGATCCTCAAGTCCGGCCTTCCGTTGTACCGATGTACAAATATTCGTGTTCCGTCGTTATGTCGAGCAGGGGTAATGTTACTCTACCGGGGGTGGACATCCGCGACAGATCTCCGATGGTGCCCGAGGCGGGCTACGCGGACCTCCCGCCTGGGGTCGGCTTCGAGCCGAAAGACGAGCCGCTACGCAGGGACATCAACCTGCTCGGAAGGGTGCTCGGCCGGGTCCTTATCGAGCAGGAGGGCGAGGACCTCTTCGAAACCGAGGAGGAGGTCAGGCTCCTGTGCAAGCGTCTGCGCTTCGACTACGACCCGGAGTTGGACGGACGGCTCAGACGGCAAATAGACGCCATGAGCGTCCGGGAACTCAGACGGATAGTGCGGGCGTTCTCGGTCTACTTCCAACTAGTGAACATCGCCGAGCGCTACCACAGGGTGCGCCGCAGGCGGCAGTACGAAGCGTCACCCGGTAATCCCCCGCAACGGGCCTCCGTGGCGAGCGCGCTAGCCCGGCTCGAGGAAGAGGGCCTCGGAAAAGAACGTTTGCGGAACGTGATCGACGGCATGGAGGTCGGCCTCGTGTTGACCGCCCATCCTACCGAGGCCATGCGGCGTAGCGTCAGGCGCAAGCACGTCAGGATAGGGAGGATGCTCGAGGCCATGGAATCGCCGGCGCTAACCTGGAGAGAGCGGCGCACTTTAGAGGAGGACCTCGCCGAGGAGATCACCATTCTCTGGCAGACCGACGAGCTCAGGGTTCGCCGGCCGGAGGTCCAGCAGGAGATAGAGCGGACGTTGCTTTACTTCGAGAACCCTCTTATCTCCGCGACGCTCGAAGCGTACAGGGAGTTCGAGGACGAGCTATCTCGCCTCTACCCGGAGGACACCCCGAAACTCGGACGAGTCCTCGAGTTCGGCTCGTGGGTCGGCGGCGACCAGGACGGCAACCCGTTCGTCGAGCCGGAGATGGTCACGGCCGCGCTTGGCCTGCACCGCGAGGTCATCCTCAAGAGGCACCTCGCGTCCGTGCGATGGCTCACGGACCACATGAGCCAATCCTCGAAGATGATCCCGGTCTCCGAAGAGCTGCGACGCTCGGTCAGGCGGGACGAAGGGCTCATGCCCGAGGCGGCCGAGCGCTACGGGGGCGTGGACCCGAACGAGATCTACCGCCACAAGCTGCTTTTCGTTGCGGAACGCTTGAGACACGCCCTCGAACAAAGCGAGTCACCCACCGCCTACCCGGGCGCAGTGGAATTCTTGGATGACCTCCTCACCATCCGAGAGAGCCTGCTGCAGAACGGCGGGGAACGCGTAGCCGAAGGGGCTCTTCAGGACCTCATCCGTCAGGCCGAGGTCTTCGGCTTCCACCTGGCGAAGCTGGACGTCCGCCAGGAGAGCACGACGGTTGTCAGGGCCGTCGCGGAACTGGTCTCTGCCTCCTCCGGCGAAGAGCTTCTGGCTATGGAGGAAGCCGAACGGGCTGCGCTCTTGCGCGGGCTTCTGACCCAATCCGACCTGGTCCTCCCAGAACCGGAAGAGGCCTCTGAGGAATCGCGCAAGGTCATCGAGACCTTCGGGCGCATCCGGAGGGCGAGGGAAGACTTCTCGGGCGCGCCGGTCGAGACGTTCGTGCTCAGCATGGCCCACCACGCGAGCGACGTACTCTGCGTGCAGCTCCTCGCCCGCAGGGCCGGACTACTGGAGGTTGACGAGGAAGGCACATGCACCGCCAATGATCTCAGGGTATCTCCCCTCTTCGAGACCGTCGAGGACCTCAGGCGGGCACCCGAGGTGCTGGGCAACCTGCTCGAGGATCCCTTCTACCGCTCCTCGCTCACGGTGAGCGACGATTTGCAGGAGATCATGCTGGGTTACAGCGACTCGGGCAAAGATGCGGGATACGTAACGAGCAACTGGACCCTGTACGAGGCGCAGGGCCTACTGTCGGCCGTTGCGAGTAGGTTCGGTGTAGAGTTGCGGCTCTTCCACGGGCGGGGAGGCAGCACCGGACGCGGAGGAGGTCCGAGCTACCAGGCGATCATGGCCCAGCCCCCGGGCACTTTGCAGGGCAAAATCCGGATAACCGAGCAGGGCGAGGTGATCTCCTTCAAATACAGCATGCGCGGCCTGGCCCGCCGCAACCTGGACACCATGCTCGCCGCGGTCCTCGAAGCGAGCGCCGATGAAACACCCCGAGAACCAGAACCGCGCTGGGTAGAGGCGATGGAAAAACTCTCGGAGACGGCCAGCGAGACCTACAGGGCCCTGGTCTACGC
>DATDKB010000437.1:0-7521 GCA_036520255.1 Rubrobacter sp.
AGAGAAAAGCCGCCACGCCGGCACCCGCTACGACCAGCGGCACTGTGCCTAGCAGAAGGAACAGTAAGGTCTCTGGGCGCATACGGCTCACGACCTTACCCTACTTCGTGACCCGGTCGATGGCTTTGATCAGGTCGTTTATCATCTCTTCTGAGGCGCCGTCCTTCTCGGCCCGCTCCTCGACGAAGTCTTTGAGGAGCACGGTGTTTATCCGTCTTATAGCGGAGAAGATAGCATTGGTCTGCTGGACGATGTCCGCGTACGTGACGTCTCCCTCCTCGACCATCTTCTCGACGCCCCTGACGTGTCCTTCTACGCTCTTGAGCCTGCGAATTACCTCGCTCTTGGTCTGTCTCTGCAAGGCTCGCACTACCTCCCTCGTTTCCCGATCTCCGCCAGTAGCTCCCCGACCACCGTGGCATCGTGGAAGGGGATGTCTCCTCCTGGTAGATGCTGGACGGTCTCGTGGCCCTTGCCCGCCACCACCACCACGTCGCCGCCCCGCGCCGCCTCGAGCGCGAGTCGGATCGCCTCCCGCCGGTCGAGCTCGACGCGCGTCCGCGAGGAGTCGGCGCCAGCCTCGACCTCCCTCGCTATCTTCTCCGGGTCCTCGGAATAGGCGTCGTCCGTGGTTATGATGCTGAAGTCCGCCAACCTGGAAGCGACCCGGCCCATCTTCGGGCGCTTGGCCCCGTCCCTGTCCCCGGCCGCCCCGAAAACGCAGACGATACGCCCCTCTCTGGCCTCCGCCACGCCCCTGGCCACCCTGAGGACGGCATCCAACCCCACGTCGGTGTGCGCATAGTCGACGATGACCTCGAAACCCCGCTCCCCCGACGCCGCGACCCGCTCAAAGCGCCCGGGAACCTGCCCCATGGCCCACACCGCTCGAACTACAGCATCCTCTTCGGTCCCAACAGCGAGCGCGAGCGAGGCCGCGCCGGCGACGTTGAGGACGTTGTAAGGCCCGAGCAGCGGCGTCCGCAGGCGCAACACGCCACCAGGGTGCCGGAGATCCAGGCTCGTGCCGTCCCGCGTCGTCTCAGCGTTGGCGACTCTGTAGTCAGCGTCGTCTGCGCTCCCGTAGGTGCTGACGCTTTCGAGCTCCCGAGCTAGACGACGTCCGTGGGCGTCGTCGGCGTTGGCGAGCTTCGGTCCCTCCGTCATATGGAAAAGCTCCCGCTTGGCAGCGTAGTAGGCCTCCATTGTGCCGTGGAGATCGAGGTGGTCCCTGGTCAGGTTCGTGAAGATGGCGCCGGCGAAGCTCGTCTCAGCGACGCGCTTGAGGGCTATGCCGTGCGAGGAGACCTCCATGACGACCCTGCTGACGCCGGCCTCGAGCATCGCGGCGAGCGTCCCCTGCACCTCTGTAGCCTCTGGCGTCGTCCGGACCGCGGGACGGCGCTCGCCGCCCGTGATGGTCTCGGCGGTCGTCATGAGCCCGCACTCGCCTTCTCCGTGGGCCCCGGCCAGGATTCCATACAAAACATACGACGTGGTGGTCTTGCCGTTCGTACCCGTGACGCCGTAGACCCGCATGCTACCCGAAGGGTCTCCGTTTACCTCCCTCGCAAGCGCCGCGAGAGCGGCCCGCGCGTCCCCCACGACCGCGGTCGGGACACCGGGAACGTCACGCTCGGCGACCACGAGTGAGGCCCCGCGGCGGACGGCCTCGGGCGCGAACTCCGTACCGTCGCGCTTGAAGCCGCGGACCGCGACGAAGGCGAATCCGTCCTCGATGCGGCGGGAGTCGTGCGTCACGTGACGCACGCCCCATACGGAGGAAGGGACCTCGACACCGAGAACTTCGGTAAGCTTTGCCCGGTCCAGGAACATCGCCCTAGTGTAGCAAGAGCCGTAACGGGAGCGTTCCAGGGAGTTCCCAGGAGACAGCGAAACCCGTCGAAACAGGGCCGAAACATCACTGAAACAGGGGCGAAATACCCTTCGGTTTCCAGCGGGACGAAACGTGGTAAAAGAAAACACATGAAATAGGGCCTAAATACGGTGACTCACCATATATGGTGTGCTACCCTACGCGGGTCATTTTCACAGGAATTTCACAATTGTGTCTCTGGGTATCGGGCGGGCGATGATGGCTGATGCACGGGAGCGCAGGAGAGGAGATAAATGGCGACCCAGAACTCCATGATGCTGGCGGAGCGGACTGACGAGCTCTTGAATCGGGGGCGAAGTCAGGGCTTTCTCAGCACGGAGGAGGTCGCCACCCTCCTGCAGGAGGGTGACCTCTCGGCGGCGGAGATAGAGGAGTTCTACGCAGCGCTTGAGGAAGAAGAGATCACGCTGGTAGACGGTGAGACGGCCGAGGGGGCGGGGGGGCAGGCGACCGTGTCTACCCTCCACGTCTCCCAGGCTCCCGCGGTACAGATCGCACACGCGGTCGCGACGGGCGACTCCATCAGGATGTACCTCGCGGAGATAGGCAGGGTGCCGCTCCTTACGCACGCGGATGAGATCAGGCTAGCCAACGGCATAGCCCGCGGGTGCAAGAGGTCCAAGGACCGTCTCGTCGAGGCCAACTTGAGGCTCGTCGTCTCGATCGCCAAAAAGTACCGCAATCGTGGGGTATCCTTCCTCGATCTCATTCAGGAAGGCAACCTCGGCCTCATAAGGGCGGCCGAGAAGTTCGATCCCTCCAAGGGCTTCAAGTTCTCGACCTATGCGACGTGGTGGATCCGCCAGGCAATAACCAGGGCTATCGCGGACAAGGGACGGACCATCCGCATACCAGTTCACATGGTCGAGAAGGTCAACAAGTACTACAGGACCCACAGGCGCATGATCCAGACCCTGGGGCGTGAGCCTTCGGAGGAGGAGATCGCGCACGAACTCGGCGTTTTCGTCGAGGAGATCCAGCGTCTGCAGGAGATCAGCCAGCGCTCCGTCAGCCTCGCAACGCCCGTCGGCGACGACGATTCTTCTGAGCTTGGCGACTTTCTGGAGGACGCCGGCTCAACCACCCCCACCGACGCCGTCTCCGAGTCGCTGCTAAAAGCCCACCTGCGTGAGGCCCTCGACGAGCTTCCGGAGAGGGAGCGTCAGATCATCGAGCTCCGCTTCGGGATGAAGGACGACCGTCCGAGAACCCTCGAGGAGGTCGGCCGCGAGTTCGACATCACGCGAGAGCGGGTGCGCCAGATTCAGATGAAGACCCTGAACCTTCTTCGCGAGCAGCGCCGCACCCAGAACCTGCGCGAGTACCTCCACTAGGATTATCCTGAAGACTTCGCAAGACCTCCATGCGTTCGTCTGCGACGTGGCGCGCAGGGCGGGAGAGCTACAACTCTCCCGCTACCACAACCCAGGCGAGGTAAGGGAGAAAGCCCCTAAGGACTTCGTGACCGAGGTCGACCTCCTGTGCGAAGAGTTGATGGTGAATGCTATCCGGGAACGCTTCCCCGACGACGCCATCCTCTCCGAAGAGCAGGGTGGGTCGGTTTCAGAGTACGGACGAACCTGGCTACTAGATCCCGTGGACGGCACGGCCAACTTTATGAAGGCAAACCCTATGTTCTGCGCCTGCGTCTCCGTGATCGAAGACGGCAACGTGACCCACGCCGCCGTCGCCGCGCCGCGCATCGGAGACCTTTACCACGCGAGGGCCGGGGGCGGAGCCTTCAGGGAGACCGGTGGCGAAGAGATCCCGCTGCGCGTCAGCGACACGCATCGTCTCGAATACGCCGTCGTCGGCGCTGACCTCTCGCTGCGCGGCTGGGGAAGGCAAGACCCCGGACTGGAGAAAGTCCTATTCGGTTCCTGGCAGCTTAGGGCGTTGGGCAGCGCAGGCATCCGCGGCGCCTGGCTCGCGGCCGGGTACCTCGACGTCTCCGTCGGCACCCGCAACACAGTCTGGGACTACGCCCCGACGGTCCTCCTCGTCTCAGAAGCCGGAGGACGCCCCACGGACCTATCAGGCGAGCCGTGGCGCCTCGCCTCAGAAGGCCTCATCGCCACCAACGGCGCCTTGCACGACGAAGTCCTGGAGACGCTGCACACCAGCTGAAGCGGGCTTCGGGTTTCAGGATTATCCTTGAAACGGAGAGCTGATGCCAAGTTCGTCCGGCCGGCCGCGCTATATGGCCACAGGCACCCACCAAGACCCCTCCACTGTCATTCTCACGCAAGCGGAAATCCACGTCTAGCGCAAGATGTAGGCTCGTATGCCACGGCGTTGCTATCCACCCGGACTCGGTAAGAGATTGGTTCTTGGCCGCTGGTCAGGCCGACGCCCGGCCTTTTCGCCCCGCGACGAGCGCCAGCGCCAGGGCGGCGAGGAGCATGGGGCCGACGATCCCGAAGGCGATACTTATGCCGGTCCGATCGGCCAGGGCTCCGAGGACGAAAGGGGCAACGAGGATGGCCCCGCCCGCCCCGACGGCGAGCCTCGCTGCCGCAGCGTCGGTATTTTCCGGCGCCGAGGCTATGGCCGCCGAGACGCCTAGAGGGTAGACGCCTCCGATGCCGAGCCCCGTCACGAAAAGGCCGGCCAGGGTCAGGGCGCTCCCCGGCGAGAAAAGGAACAGCGGGAATCCCACGAGCGCCGCGCAGAGTGTCACAGCAAGCAGGACCGCGGGAAGTAGAACGCGTGCGAGGTGGCTGCTCGCGATCCTACCGACCAGCATCGCCGCGAAGAAGGTGGTCAGGGAGGTGGCCGCGGCCGCGCGGGAGAGGCCGGTCCCGTCAGCAAGGAAATCCGCCCCCCAGAAACCGACGCACCACTCCGAGGCGACCCCCAGCATCACGAGCGCCCAGAACGCCCAGTAGCGTGGGGGCAGGGCTCGGCCGCCGGCATGTTCGTCCTCCTTCGACACGCCCTGCGGAAGGTCGGGGGGTCTGAAAAAGTAGCTGGCGGTGAGCAGGATAAGGGCCGCTGCGGGTGCGGCCAGGGCCGCCCGCCAGCCGAGGTCCGAGGCGACGGACGCGCCTACGAGCAGCGGGGCCGCGATGGCGCACGCGCTCGCGGCAACGTTCGACTCGGTAACGGCAACGGCACCGTACACACCGTGTTTATCGGAGAGCACCGCCTGAGTGCAGACAAGCAGCAAGGCGCCGCAGAGGCCCATGGCCAACGCCGCAGGAACCGTTCCCCAAACGCTGGGGACCACGATCAGGAATACACCGCCCGCGGCCATGCCGAACGCCCCACCCCAGAGGGCCGCCCACCTCCCCCAGAGGGACAGAAGCCTGTCCCCGGACAGGCCGATTACGATACCGCCGAGGGCGAAGGCGCTGAAGTGGAGGCTCGCCGTGGTGTAGTCGAGGTCAAGCTCTGTCCTGAGGAACGGCATGATCGGTCCGAGCGCCGTCTCCATGAAGGCGAAGTATCCAACGAGCCCATAGGTCATCCACGTTGCCTGGTCCCTTGCGAAACCATCGCGAGCAGCATCGCCGCGGACCTGCTTCACGCCCTCGCCCTTTTCGATAAGGTTTTATCCCCCGTCCGGTGCCGGCGAGGCTGAAGACGGCGCGGGAGGGGCGGACGACAAAGAAGGACTCGCCGGAGCCTGTCGCGCGGGCTGTTGACGATCCCGACCCGTTCCGGACGGTGCCTGCCGGGCCCTTGGGGCATCGGGTCCTTCGGGTTGGGCCGCGGCGTCCCCTGAGCCGGGTTCTTTCTTCTGCTCGTCTCCTGACTTCTCTTCCGTGGTCGTTTCTGACGGTTTCGGGGGAGGTGGTGGCTTCACGTAGGAGCGGCCGTCGGTCTTCACCTCAAGGTTCAGGTCGGGGCTCGGGGTGTCGAACTGCTGCACGGGATACTTCTCGGCGGCGCTTTGCATGTAGAGCGACCAGATATCCAGCGGGTAGTTCTCGCCGTTGACCACCTCGAGGCCGTTGATATTCACCATCGAGCGCCGCTCGTTCGGGTAACCTACCCAGACGCTCGTGGAAAGCTGCGGGATGAACCCGATAAACCAGGCGTCTATGAACTCGTTGGAGGTTCCCGTCTTGCCCGCCGCGGGACGTCCTAGCTCGGCGTCGAGGTCGTGGTAGTAGCTCGCCGTTCCGCGGGTAATGACGGCCCGCAGGGCTTCCGTAACGACGGCCGCCTCGTCCTTGCTGAGGACTTCCTCGCCGATTGGGCGGTGTTCCTCCAGCTGCACTTCTTTTCCGTCCTGATCTTCTGTCACCTTCTGGACCAGGTACGGTTCCATGTGCGTGCCCCCGTTGGCGAAGGTCGAGTAGGCCGAGGCCATCTCGAGCGGCGTGACCCCGATTCTCAGGCCGCCAATGGCGGTCGATGGGTAGGCGTCGATCTCGCTGTCTATCCCGAGCTTGCCCGCCATCTCCACCACCTTTTGCAGGCCGAGGTCGAGGGCGAGCTGGACGAAGACGGTGTTGTCCGAGTCGGCGAGGGCCTTCTCCAACGTGATCGGGCCGCGGTGGATGAAATCGTAGTTGTCCACCTCGTAGGGCTTGGCGTTCTTGCCCATGTCTATGCTCAGGCGCTTGGAGATGTACATGGACTCGGGCGAGATCCCCTCGCGCACGGCCTGGGCGTAGACGAAGGACTTGAACGAGCTGCCCGCCTGCCTGTGGGCCTGGGTCGCGAGGTTGAACTTGACCTGGTCGAAGTCCGAGCCGCCTACCATCGCCCTGACCGCTCCCGTGGACGGATCTATGGAGACCAGGGCGGCCGAAGGGTCACCGGCCTCTGGGTTCACGATGGAGTCGACGGCCTCGCTCGCCATCGCCTGCAGGTCCGGGTCGAGGGTGGTGTAGATCTCGAGTCCACCCTCGTAGAGCATGTCGTCGCCGTACTCCTCGGCTATCTCCCTGCGGACGGCGTCCAGGAAGTACTCGTTGTCGTTCTGGTACTGGACCCTGCCGCGGCTGAGGTTCAGCTTGGAAGAGACGGCCTCGTCGTGCTCTTTCTTGGTGATGTAGCCGTACTCGAGCATCTTGTTCAGCACCACGTTGCGCCTCTCCTTGGCGCTCTCGGGGTCGATGAACGGGTCGTAGACGCCGGGGAGGTTGATGATCCCGGCCAGAAGCGCCGATTCGGAGAGGGTTAGGTCGGAGGCGTCTTTGTTGAAGTAGGTTTTGGCAGCCGCCTCAGCGCCGTAGGCGTTTGCGCCGAAGTACACGGTGTTCAGGTACTGCTCCAGGATCTCTTGCTTGGTGTGCCCCTTCTCATACTGCCAGGCGAGCGAGGCCTCGACGTACTTCCGCTCGAAGCTGGGAACCTGGCGCTGTTGCTGGGCTATGTAGGTGTTCTTTATGAGCTGCTGGGTGAGGGTGGAGCCGCCCTCCTGGATGGAGAGGCTCTCGATGTTCTCTATGGCCGCGCGCCCGATGGCCTCGAAATCCAGACCCCTGTGCTCGTAGAAACGGTGGTCCTCGATCGAGTTGATGGCCTGCCTAAGGGTGGGGTCTACCTCGTCGAGCGGGACCACGAAGCGGTTCTGGACGCCGTAGAGCTGTTCTACGACCCTGCCGTTCGCGTCGTGGACGAGGGACGTCTGGGCGAGCTCGGCGGAGCGGTAGTTGTCGAGGTCGGGC
>DATDKB010000438.1:0-4004 GCA_036520255.1 Rubrobacter sp.
GTAGACCGCCTCGAGAGTCTTGCCCGTGACGGGTTTACCTAATTCATGGCGGGAGCCTACCCAAAGGGGTGTTGACTGACTATACTCGTGCGCTTCGGGAAATACCGTTCGCCCGAGTATTTTCCTCTCGAAGGCGAGCGCTGCTGGGTGAAAAACGTATCGCCCTTCGTCTAGTCGGTTCCTACCAGCTTTGGCGGCTCAGGGGCAACAGCAGCGCGACGATAGTTCATAGGTAATCTAAAAGTGGGTGCTTACGCATGGCCCCAATAAATCAGGGTCCCGGCTGATTCTAAAACAGGCTCTGGCGCAGCTGCAAACCTACCGGTCGGCCAGCACAAATACAGCGAAGGAACGCTTCCCTTTTGGTCTGCCGAGCCACAGTGGGGGCGCGAGAGCCAAAGGTGGTAGGGCATATTGCTCAGCTCTCCTTAGCTTGCGTTTTAACTCCACTGGTAGCTAAGGGCTGCGGAAAGCTGTCGGCGGGTGCATGATGGGCACACCATGGAACCTTCCGATGCTCTACACAGCTTCCGCCGCTCGTTCTACGAATGCCTCCACCGCAGAGGCGACGCCCTCTTCGAGCTCGCCGACGCCATCCTAACCGCGGACGGCGCCGCCCCTTCTCCGGCGCATTTGAGCCTGCAGCCGCCGCATCGTCGTGGCTGGGGAAGCCTCTACGCGGCTCTGTCGCATGGGCGTATCGGCGAGGAAGCTCTACGCGAGCTGCTAGCCCGCCATCCACTTGCCGAGAGCGGAGCGACGCCCGTATACGCCGTGGACGTTAGCGTGTGGCCCAGGTGCGACGCGGAAGCCAGCCCCGAGCGTGGCTACTACTACCATCCGTCGAGGCACTCCGCCGGCCAGCCCATCGTCGCAGGCTGGGCCTACCAGTTCGTCGCACAGCTAAACTTCGTGCGCGAGAGCTGGACCGCCCCCGTGGACGTGCGGCGCGTGCGCCCCGCCCAAGACGCCAACGAGGTCGCCGCCCAGCAGATCGAGGCTTTGCTAGGTCGGCTCGAAGAAGGAGAGGCCGCTCCCCTGTTCGTCTTCGACGCGGGCTACGACCCCGTCAAGGTGCAGCGAGCACTGGAGGGGAGCTCGTGCCAGATACTCGTCCGCTTGCGGGCGGGGCGGCGCTTCTACGGCGATCCTGGCCTCTGCGACCCGCCGGAGCACATCGGACGCCCCCGTCGCCACGGGCCGAAGATGAAATGCTCAGATCCGGGTACCTGGCCCGAGCCCTCGACCGAGCACCGCTGCGAGGATGCCGGTTACGGATCCGTGCGCGTGCAGGCGTGGGCCGAACTGCATCCGAAGGTCCACAACCACGAGGGACGAGGCACTCGGGGATCCCTGCCCATCGTGGTCGGCACGCTCATCCTGGTCGAGGTCGAGCGGTTGCCTCGCGGCGAAAGGCGGCGCGAGCCTCGAGTCTTGTGGTTGTGGTGGCATGGGCCGGAGGGGGCAACGCCGGACCTCGATCTCATCTGGCGCGCCTACGTGAGACGCTTCGACCTGGAACACACCTTGCGCTTCCTCAAGCAGCATATGGGGTGGACCACCCCTCGGGTTCGTCACCCCGAGCAGGCCGACCGGTGGAGTTGGCTGGTTTTGGCCGTTTACACGCAGCTAAGGTTGGCGCGCGCCCGTGTTGCGGACCTGCGTCTGCCGTGGGAGCGCCGTTACGATGCGGGTAGGCTGACGCCCGTACGGGTCCACCGGGTAGTTTCGTCGCTTTTGGTGGAGCTGGGCACGCCAGCCAAGGCGCCGAAACCCTGCGGCAGGTCGCCTGGGAGGCCCAAAGGCCGACTCTCTGGCCTAGCGAAATGCTACCCGGCGATCAAGAAGGCTGCCTGAGGCGGTGAAGAGGGCGAACGCGAAGGATTTTGCGATGGGCTTTATGCTCATCGCAAAACCCCGATGGTTAAAACGCAAGCTTAGGTGATGCCCCGCCCACCAGCCATCGATAAGATGGGCACACACAAAAGCGCGGCATGACAAAGGGAGGGCCCATGACGATCAAGCCCGAAGGGATCACGCAATACGCGCGCCGGGCGGACCGGGAGTCCTCGGTCTGGTATTTGGGTTGCCTGTTCACCGTCCTGGCCGATTCGGAGGAGACCGGCGGGCAGTTCGGCCTGATAGAGAGTCTGTCGCCCAAGGGCACCGAGCCGCCGCGACACGTTCACAGCCGGGAAGACGAGACGTTCTACTTGCTGGAAGGTGAGATCACGTTCTACATCGGCGACGAGACCTACAAGGCCACCCCCGGTATGTTCGTCTCCGCACCACGCGGCATCCCTCACTCGTACACCTTCGAGACCGACGGGATCCGCATGCTCGTCCTCGTCGCGCCCGGCGGTTTCGAAGAGTTCTTCCGGCCCCCGCAATCCAGCGAGCCGGCGCAGGCGATGGAGCCTCCGCCGCCGTCCGAAGCCCCACCCGACATACCGGCGATCGTCGCCGCGCTGGAGCAGCACGGTGTAGAGGTCGTCGGTCCCCCCGGCCCGCCAGTGCAAGGGTAGCGCAACTCGGACTTCAGAGAACGCCGTCAACGCTAAGTTCGTCTGAGTCCCTGTCTGCCAGCCCAGGGACGATCTCATAAGAGCTCCGACGGGTAGCGCCGATCGCTCGCGCGTACGAAAACGGGCACGACCTCGCATAGCAAAGGAAGGACCGTCGGGGAGGATGGGGAGAACGACGATCCTCCTAACCCCTACTATAGTGAGCACCCGGTATCAGGCGCATCGGCCGAATGGACTATCTTCGTATGCCAAGCCGCTGCTTCCGAGAAGAATCCTTCTACGAGGTTGGGTGAATAAGGGCACAACGAACGACCGGGGCTGCTACACCCCGGCCCGTCCTCGTTGGCCAGGATGCTCGCTAGCCCCCGCTTATGAAAGCGTTCATCTCGGCCAAGGTCGGGCTGCGGTACCTCACCCTCTCGCCGTCGCCCGAGATCTCGTCCTTGCGGTCGGCGAACACGCGGTCGCGACCGGACCCGCAGCTGACCACGTCCCTGCCCCCGGCTCGTTGCGCGGGAGCATGAAGTCGCCGCCCCCGCCGCCATAGAGGACGTCCGTCGCGCCGCGGTGTTCCTCCCCATCCCCGACGAGGTCCGCCCCTGTGCCACCGCGCACGGTGTCCGCTCCGGCCGCCCCCTCGACGATGTCGTCGCCCGGACCGCCGTTTACGACGTCGGACTCCCCCGGCCGCTCCCGCCCCAGTGGGGACCCGCAACCCCCCGGACCGCCGGTCGCGAGGTCTCGTCGCCGGGGCCGCCTTCGACGGTGTCCGAGCCCGTCCCGCCCGACAAGCAGTCGCCGGCGCCCAGCCCGAGGATCGAGTCGGGCCCGCCCCCGCCCTCGAGCCGGTAGCGGTTGTCGGTCCCCTTGAGCACGTCCGGGCCCGGTCCGCCGATCTTGGTTGCCGCGAGGGCCACCCCGCTGGCCAGCAGCAGGACTAAGGTGATCGTCGTCAGCGCGAGTGCCGCTCGTCGCATACCCCTTCTCCTTTCCCCATGCGGCGGGTCCCCTCGGGCCCACCCGAGACAGTTACCGGACGTAAGAGTGAAACGATACAAAACCCGGGTAAAGTCCGGGTATGTAGGCCAGGCGGCCCATATTCGTGCGTTGTGTGGTGTTTGCGTCTTCCGGCGTACTTCTTAGTAAGCCGTGAAGCCGAAGTTCGCAGAACACCCCTTCCACGCACTTCGGTGAATAAGACCTCTCTCCTGCTAGCGCAATGATCTGAACGCCTCTCGGATCTCCGTCGCGAACAGTTCGGGCTCCTCCCACGCGGCGAAGTGGCCGCCCTTGTCGACCTCGTTGAAGTAGGTGAGGTTGGGGTAGGAGTTCTCGACCCAGCTGCGCGGGGTCCGCCAGATCTCGCCTGGGAACGTGGTGAAGCCGACCGGGATCGAGACCGGCGGAGGAGCCTGACCGGCCGCACGCGCTTGTTCTTGGCCGCTCTCCCAGTACGAGCGGGCCGCCGAGGCCCCGGTG
>DATDKB010000439.1:0-2997 GCA_036520255.1 Rubrobacter sp.
CCCGAGTGCGTGGAGAAACCGTCTGATAATTCCAGAAAGGCCTCGCCGCGGACCCCCAAGAGGCCTCAAAACGGGGCCGGCAGCGCCGTTTGGCCGCATTCGGTGTCAGCGAATGCAGGGGCTCGAGGCCGCTCTAACGATTTATCAGACAGTCTCTCCACGCACTCGGGCGAATAGCGTAGGATGCTAGCAAGGAGCGTCCTTTGGGAAAGGACTCGGCGTCGAAAGTGGAGGTGAGCCCCAGATGGCCGGAGCGGAAGAACTCGACGGGGTACTCGAACGGTTCAAGCAGGCCGGACAAGAGTTCGTCAAAGGCAACCCAAAGCCCGTGCAGGAGCTCTTCTCCCACCGAGACGACGTAACCCTGGCTAACCCCTTCGGCCCTCCCGCACGCGGGTGGGATGAGGTCCGCGAGGCCCAGGAGCGCGGGGCGGCCGTGTTCAGGGACGGCGAGATCTGGGCCTTCGAGACCGTGGCTGAGTACGCGACCGCAGAGCTCGCCTGCATCTTGTGGATAGAGCGGACCAACGCGAAGGTGGGCGGGGCGGAGGAGGTGACCCCTTGCGACCTGCGGGTCACGATGGCCCTTCGACCCGAAGACGCAGAGTGGAAGGTGGTCCACCGCCACGCGGACCCCATAACCTCCGCGCAGCCAGCCGAGTCGGTGATACAGGAATAGATCTACCCTTAGAGCGAACTTCGGAGAATACCCCTTCTAAGCACTCCGATGAATAAGCCCTCAGAGGGCAAAGCGTCATTGCCCCCACACGTACATCAGGATGGCGTTGATAACGACGATTACCAAAAACACTAGAGCCAAGGTTCGATGTCCGGTGGCAGCAAGAGCCGCTGCGGCAGAGCCGAAAACTAGCACCTGAAGTAGCAAACTAAAAGCAAGCGGCAACTGTACAGGCGCTTGGGGAGACACGAACACGGCCCAGACGACCGCGACTAAGAGTGGAGCACCGATGCCTAGCCCGATCTTCGCTGCCATCCCGCTTCCGGTCTTGAAGCCCCAGTAGCCCACGGCGCCCAGGGCACACAGCTCGAGGAGGAAACGTAAGAGGAGGTTGGCACCCTTAATTAGGTCCATCGCGCGAGCGCCTCCTCTAGCTTACTCGGGCAGTTCGTCCGGACGGCATCCCGCTGCTAGCCCCCGACAGCAAGCTCAAGCCCAGCCACACGAACGCGGCGCAGGTTATCAACGCTCCGACTACCTCGAAGATCGTCGCGGCTGCCCCCGCGAAGCCACCCGCACCGAACACCACGTCGCCTACTATTAAGAGTAGACCCGCCCATCGGGGAAACACGCCCGCTCGCATCGTCGCGACACCAAACAGAATCAGCCCGATCAGAAACGCCAGTCCTCCCAGCAGGACTAGCGCAGCAGAGAGGCCCGCCCCGAGCACGTCCTCAACCTCTGCTCCGGAGGCCCCGGCGATCTCGACTAGGACGACCCCAGAAACGAGTATCGTACCCACCACGCTGAGCACCATTCCGAGGCTCCCTAGAAGCCCGCTGCGTTCGGCTTGGGCCGCATATAGGCCTACGAGGGCGAAGACGAGCACGACGTGGGCGGCAAGCACCGAGCTAGATCCGAGCACCGTGCCATACTCCGGGTCTCCGCCGAGGTCGAGCAGGTGACCGACCAGCAACAGGATGCCCGCGGCCGCGCTCGCAAGCCCGCCGCCCGCTCGCACGAGGTTCGATGACGACATCACCTTTCTCCTCTCTTCAAAAGTCTTGCGCCACCAACAGATTGCGGTACCCGGCAGTGTTCGCCACTCCGTCCCGACATCATAGGACCCTGTGCAACACCGGACGGGCCAGGAACGCCAGGAACCAGAAAAGCTCGGCTGCTGTGACGCTGATGAAGGAGACTCCGATCGAGATCAAGAACACCAGCGGCACCGAGAGCCCCAGTTCGTTGTAGAGCCGCTCGCGCTCGTCCATCCTAGACCCGTCCATCAGGCGGTCGTCGCGCGAGGCGTAGCGCCACACCCAGTAGAGGGTCAGCCCGACGAGGGCGACATGGGAGGCGTAGATGATCACCACGATCCTCTGGTCACCGTACTCGCCCAACAGAGCCGAGGAGAAGGGAAGTAGCACGATCCACATCAGGAACAGGAGGTTGATGAAAAGCAGTCGGCGGTCGTAGCCCCTTACGTGGTGGAAGACACGGTGGTGGGCCACCCAGTAGGTGCCCACAAACCAGAAACTGATAAGGAAGCTGAACAGCTTGGGCCACAGCCCTACCAACGCTTCGCGCAGAGCTGCCGGGTTCTCCGCCCCGTCCGGCACACTGATCTCCAAAGCCAATAGTGTGATAGCGATGGCGAAGACCGCGTCGGAAAAGTAGACGGTGCGCTCGACATCGGTGCCACGCTCCACCCAGTGTTGTTCCTCGGGCCCGCCCCGTTGAGGAGATCGCACGAGGCGTATGGTAGCAGTCGTGCGCCCTTGGCAGGACTATCGTGAACCACGCCGCAGTGTCCTGTGCACGATTTTCGGAGGAGTGCTTGCGGCATAGGACCGGAGATGCGCGAAGTCCCGAAAATAACCCTTCTAAGCACTTGGGTGAATAAGGCAAGAGGAAGGGCCAAGGCCAAGAGCCCCGGCCCACGCGTCCTCCTGCGGGTACTTCGGTGCCGCCAAACGGAGCGACGACCCTACCCGGCGGGCAGTCCGTCGACCTCCAGTTCGAAGTATTCGTTCTGGCTGTACTCTCCGACCACCGACTCCACCAGTCCTCTTACCGTCTCCACCGACTCGCCCTCCCAGATGCACATCCCGGTGGCGTGGTCGGGGGTGGCCGCGTGGATGGGCAGCGAGATGCCCTCCGGCAGGCCCGCCTCCAAGGCCCTTTGTTCCGCCGCCTCGAAGGCTTCGGGGTCCGAGATGCGGTGAATGACGCCCACGTACACGTGCCTCCTCCTTTCTTCCGAGCCGCCCGGAACGGACGGATCGGTACCCTTTTTGCACCGATGAGCATGATGC
>DATDKB010000440.1:0-2706 GCA_036520255.1 Rubrobacter sp.
GGGGGCAGCCTGAACGGCCCGAACCCTTCGGCCACCCTGGACGTACCCGAGACCGCGCGGTCGGTAAGGAGGCTGGCGGAACTGGACGTGCAGACGATCGTCTGCTACCACGGCGGCGTGGTGGACGAGGACGCTAACGGACAGTTACGGAGGGTCGTGGAGGAGGCGCCTTAGAACGCCGATAATCTGCTGATGACCACGTCCTCGTGTGGCACAATCGGCTACGGAGGAGCGGCGAGGAGCCTCCTCCGTCCGCACTAGTGGTCCACGATGGGAGCGGTGATGGATAGCTACGAACTGGGGGCCAACGGCCCGGTCGTATCGAGGGTCGGGCTCGGCTGCATGGGGATGTCGGACTTCTACGGCCCTGCGGACGAGGCGGAGAGCATCGCGACGATCCACGCGGCTATGGACGCCGGGGTCACCCTGCTCGACACCGGCGACTTCTACGGCATGGGCCACAACGAGCTGCTCCTCGGCAGGGCGTTGCGAGATCGGCAACGCGATAATGTGTTCGTCCAGGTGAAATTCGGCGCGCAGCGGGGCCCGCAGGGCGCGTTCATCGGGCACGACGCGAGCCCAGCTGCGGTAAAGACGTTCCTCGCGTACACCCTCACGCGCCTGGGCACCGACTTCGTCGACCTCTACCAGCCCGCGCGGCTCGATCCGGACGTTCCCATAGAGGAGACCGTGGGCGCGATCTCCGAGCTAGTCCGGGAGGGCTACGTGCGCCACATCGGCCTCTCCGAGATGGGCGCCGACACGATCCGGCGCGCCCATCGCGTGCACCCCATCACCGCGATACAGATGGAGTACTCTCTGATGAGCCGAACGATCGAGGCCGAGGTTCTCCCGACCGTGCGCGAACTCGGCATCGGCGTGACCGCCTACGGCGTATTGTCCCGGGGGTTGCTCGGTTCCAAGGGCGCCCGGCCGCCCGGGCCAGGCGACGGCCGCGCCCGTTTCCCCCGCTTCCAGAAGGAGAATCTTAGTCGCAACCGCGAGCTTGTGCGGGCGCTGGGAGCGATCGCCGAAGAGAAGGGCGCGACGACGGCTCAGCTGGCCATAGCCTGGGTGCTCTCCCGTGGAGGCGACGTCATCCCGCTAATCGGCGCGCGAAGCAGGCAACGGTTGCAGGAGGCGCTGTCCGCGCTCGACCTAGCCCTGACCGAAGAGGATCTGGCGCGCATCGAGCGTGCGGTGCCGGCCGAAGAGGTAGCCGGCGCGAGATACGCCGAGGCGCAAAGGTCCGCGCTCGATAGCGAACGCGGCTCGGAACGGTACAGTCTCGGTAGGGTCGGCAACCGACGCCGAGTACGTCACCCCGGCGATGGCGAAGAAGCCGGCGAGGGGCCTCAGCCTCAATCTGTCCGGTCTGTTTTGGAGCCGGAGCGACGCGCGGACGGCTCCGACGAGGGATAGGTTTGAGCACGCCGCGACAAGGCACGGGGACGACGCCACGAGCGTCGTCCTCAAACCCATCCGCTACCCTTCTTCCTCCGCTCCCGCTCCGCCGCCATCCAGCGTCCGAACAACCACACTATGCCGGGGGCCAGCGCCGACGTCGTTCGCTATAGCGTGCACGATCCGGAGGCGAATCGTTAGGAACGCATACCAAAGCTGTGTCCCTCGGGTCATCCAAAGCCACCTGAAAGTTCGTTAAACGAGCGAAGATGCTTCGAAGAGGGAGAAGGACCATTACTAGCTTTGGGAGTCCTTGAAACAGCCCCTCGCAGATGCAGTGGCGCCTCCGGTTCATTCCGCCGCTACCCCCTTCCTTACAGCGGCGGAATGAATCCAGAGGCGTGTAGGTACCGCAAAACGAGCCCGCGATCTTCCTCACTCCGGCAGTAGCCTGGGAGGTTCTTATCAACGAGGAAGGTTACACTGTGCTGGGCGCTGATTGTGAACCACACAAGAGTTGGGGGTGTGCATGGCCTTGGAGGTGATCGGAGCGGGTTTCGGACGCACCGGGACGATGTCCTTGAAGGTCGCCCTCGAGGAGCTGGGCTTCGGTCCCTGCTACCACATGACGGAGGTATTCGAGCATCCTGAGCACGTAGAGCTGTGGAGGGCTGCCGCCCAAGGGGAGCCGATCGACTGGGACGAGATCTTCCACGAGTACCGGGCCACGGTGGACTGGCCAAGCGCAGCCTTCTACAAGGAACTAATGGATAGATACCCGGACGCGAAGGTGATCCTTACGGTACGAGATCCGGATAGGTGGTACGAGAGCACCCGCACCACCATCTACGGCATGAGCGGAGCCGTCTCCTCCCCGCTGTTCTCACTATCGGCTGTGTTCGTACCCAGGATCAGACGCATAAGAGGTGCCGTTCTTATGGTGTCCAAGCTGGCATGGGAGGATATGTTCAGAGGGAGGTTTGAGGATAAGGAACACGCCATCGAGGTGTTCGAGGGGTGGAACGAGGAGGCCAAGGAGCGAGTGCCGGCCGAGAGGCTGCTGGTCTACGAAGTCAAGGAGGGTTGGGGTCCCCTGTGCGAATTCCTCGGGGTGGAAGCGCCAGGCAAGCCATTCCCGCACCTCAACGACGCCGAGGTCTTCCGAGGGAGGATCAGGCTCATTCACAGGCTCACCATCACTTTGGCCGTCTTTGGCGTTTCGCTAGCTGGCCTTGTGCTAATGCGTTTCCGTCGTCACCGACGAGTCTGACCTCCGCGGTTCTTCAAAGCCGCTTAAAGGCC
>DATDKB010000441.1:0-12664 GCA_036520255.1 Rubrobacter sp.
GTCGGTATAGACACCCTGGCGGATAGGCTTCGCACCGAGGTTGTGGCCTCGGACGGTGTCATCAAGCCTCCTGACCTGGTGGGCACGTGGGCGCACAAACGCTGAAAAGCGAACGGTCCGCGACGCCGATGAAGGTGGTGCGCCGCCGATCCGGTCGTCCGCAACGCCCGGACACAGTAATAGGGCCGGGGTTTCTTACCCCGGCCCTATTACTCTACTTCTGCGGTTCTTGTACTACGAAGCCCTCAGCTTACTGTCGAAACGCTCGATCAGGCTCTGGCGGTCCTTGTGGGCCTTCTCGTAGGTCCTGAGGTGCCGGATCTGCTCGGCGCTCAAGCCATCGAGCCGGGCGGAGATCTCATCAACGTTCTTGTCGTCGTAGCCCGCGATGGGAAACGTGGCGGTCTCCATGACCTCCTCGGCGTTCCTGACGCCATTCTCGACGAGCCTCATGCCCTGCCTCTGGAAGGGGAACATGAAGTCGTTGGCCATACCCGCGAACGGGAGGCGCATAGCCGGAACGTTGCCCCACTGCCCGAAGAACGAACGATAAACGTCGGCCTGCTCCTCAGCCTTCCCGAAGAGCTGCTGCGTCATCTCCTGGGACAGCTCGGTCTGCTTCCGCAGACCATCTATCCAGGTCTTGACGGCACGCCGCGCTAGCTGCGTGTTGAGCTCCTGCGCCTTCACCGTGTAGTCGGTGAAGATCCTGGCCGACTCCTGAGAAGTCCTGACCATCGTCTGCGTGGTCTCGCCCATCCTGTCGAAGGTTTTAGTCTCGTGCGTCACTGTAGTGCCTCCATATCGTAGCTTTTCCTACCCTTCTGTACGTATGTGTACCCAGCACATATAGGGTCTAAACATCTTGGTACGCTGATTTTGGCGTCGGGTTTCATGCCAGGTTTGGGTGAACGGCAACGCCTCCGCGCGCGAGCTACGTTTTCTGCTACTCGTGGATTCCTACTTTGGCGGGAATGACGTGTACGATAAGGGTCAGCGTGAGACCGCGACCGGAAGCGATATCGTCCAGAGCGATTCGGTATCGGGTATCAGGCTTCGTACCGGGTTCGTTCAAATGGGATCGCGTTCGGAACGTGGGGTACGGGAGCCCTCCTGCACGCATCATACCGAATCCGTTTGAACGGAACGCGTCGTTGCTTTGCTGAAAAGCGTCGGTTCCCTACCCGTCATTCCCACGGAAGCGCGAACTTCGGTGTTGGTGAAAGATCCGTGGGCGGTGGCGACTTCCGTCGTGCGGTTGGCCTCACCCGGAATTGGCGTCAGCAGTGTTTCCGGTCAAGACGGCTTGTCGAAGGCGTTCTTGAAGAAGTCGGCGAGGCGGGGGTAGAGGGTCTGGAGGTTCTCCGGGCGGGCGATGCCGTGGCCTTCGTCCTCGAAGGTGAGGAGTTCGTAGGGGATGTTCTCCCGATGCAGGGCTTCTTTGACGGCGTGGACGTTGTCCGGGGTGACGTTGGGGTCTCTCTCGCCCTGGACTATCAGGAGCCTGCCCCGGATGTTACGTACGAACTCTATCGGGGACCTTTCGCGGTAGATGTTAGGGAGGTCTTCCGGGGAACCGCCCATCATCTCCTCGCTGTAGGGCCTAAGGTCGGGGCGGGTTGCGTTGTAGTCGACCACGAGGTCGGTCATGCCGCAGATCGGGGCTGAGGCGGCGACCGTCTCCGGTTCGAAGTGCGTGATCGCCCACCACGCCGAGTACCCGCCGTAGGAGGTGCCCGTCACGCCGACACGACCTCGCTTCGCGATGCCGGCCTCGATGAGGGCTTCGATCCCGTACCTTATGTCTTCCTGCTCGCGGCCGCCCCAGCCGTCCTCCTTGATGGACTCCTGGAAAGGGAGCCCGAACCCGGTGCTCCCCCTGTAGTTCGGCGCGAGCACGTCGAAGCCGCACGAAACGAAATATTGGATCTGGGCGTTGAACCTATCCTCGGCGCGGCTAGTAGGGCCGCCGTGGACCAGAACGATGGTCCCAATACTCTTGTCCGCCGCCTTGTAGAGCCACCCCTGTATTTGCAGGCCATCGACGGACCGCCAGCGGAAGTCTTCGGCCGCAGCGAGCCGTTTCTCGTCTACGGGTATCTTCTGCGGCAAACCCGTCAGGCTGGACGGTTCGGCGTCTCCTTCGCCGTAGCGGACCAGATCGACGGGGTGACGGGCCTCGTAGAACGTGCAGACCCAGCATCCGTCGTCCGCAGGTGCCAGCGGAACGAGGTTGCCACTGGTGCGCTGCAGTGGGGTCTCGGTGCCCTCCTCCACGTCGAGCAACGAGGCTCTTATCCTCGCCTGCTCGACCCCGACCACGACCGCTGGTCCGCCGTTCGGCGGCGCGAAAGCGTACTCGACGCTTCGGTTGGGATCGTCCACGAGCCAGCTTACAGAATCATCGTCCAAGCTCCATACGCCCAGCTTACGGTAAGTCCCCGCCTCCACGACGAAGAGGACCCTGCGGCCGTCGTAGAGCCAGGCCGCTGCGACCTTGACCGTGGGGCCGAAGTTCAGGATCCCGCGGTCTTCCGAGCCCTCTATGTCCACCAGCCAGACCTGTTGTCCCGCCGGGTCCAGGTCGTTGCGCGAGTAGAGCACGTGGGTGCCCCCACGGTTCAACTCGGGCAGGGGGATGCTTCCCTTCTCGGGGGCGGCGAGGATTTTTCTCTCGCCCGTCCTCAGGTCGTGCCTGTAGAGCCGGTCGGCCTCCGTCTCTTCCCCGCTCTCCGCGTCGAGGTTGGCGGCGTAGACGAGCCAGCGTTCGTTCGGATGCAACTGGCCACCCCTGATGTAGTAGTTCGGGTTAGCCGCCGTCAGCGGCTCCAAAGTCCCGGGCTCGGCGAGCCTGACCCGGAAGAGGCGGACGCGCTCATCGCCGTCGTTGTCCTGCGAGACGAGCACAGATCTCCCGTCCGGGGTCCAGGAGACGACCTCCGTGTCCCCTTCCGCGGTTTTGGTAAGGCGGACTGGAGCCTGCGAGCCGTCGGTGGGTGCGGCGAAAACGTCGGCGGCCGGCCCGAGACGGGACCAACTCCACGCCACCCAACCGCCGTCGGGGGAGACTACGGCCCCGAAAAGCGTGGGGATGGAGAGCAGGGCGCCGAGCCGGTTGGCCCGTTGCAAGGGAATCGTCGCTAGAAGGTTGGCGGGGTGTTCACGTAGACGGCCTCGACGGGTTCCTCCTCGGCCCACCAGCGGTGCGGGGTGGTCGAGGGGAAATAGAGCGTGTCGCCGGACATCACTCGGAACGTACCCTGGTCCTTCAGTTCGACGAAGAGTCGCCCGGAGATCACGTAGATAAACTCCTCGCCGTTGTGGGAGTAGAACCCCTCGCTCCCTGCGCCCGACGGTACCCTTATAAAGGATGGGTCCATCACCTTCTCGCCCGTTGTCATCTCCTCGAAGCGCACGCCGTTGTCCCACTGCATCACGGGCCTCTCGGCGCCGCGCACCAGCGGGGAGCTTTGCTCCAGGTCGGCGCCGAAGACCTCGCGCATGTTCACGCCGTAGGCGCCCGCCAGCAGACGCAGCGAAGCGACAGAAGCACCCGAACCCCCGCGCTCGAGCGCCGAAATAAAGGAAATCGAGAGCCCGGTGGCCGCCGAGACCTCCTTCAGCGTCTTGTGGGCCTTGATCCTGAGCCTCCGCAACCGCTCCCCAGGAGCCTCTGACGAATCTCCGGACGCCCAACCGTTGAGGTTTGCCGTTTCGGGGGCGTCGCCCAACTGCTTGCGAATCGCCGCGAAGTTCAGGCCCTCGACCTTCCTGAGCTGTTTGATCTCGCGCAGGCGTTGCACGTCGGGCTCCGTGTACACCCTGTAACCGCGGTCCGTCCTGCGAGGTTTGATCAGGCGCTCCCTCTCCCACAACCTCAGGGTCTGCGGCGCAAGCTCCACCGCCTGTGAGACCTCGCCTATGGAGAACCCCATCGAACTGCGCTTCTTCACCAACGCATCTCCCGTGTTGCCCGCAACGCCGATCCCTGTGCGCTTGAACCATTATTGTAATGACTCTCTCACAAAAGCAAGCGTTCACCGTTCGGCAATGGCACGAAAGGCGGCCCCGACGCGCCCTCGTCTAAACCTTGCTCAGGTAGGCGCGTCCAGAGAAGAGGACGACGATGCTGGCGAACACGGCCCCGGCCCCGACGTAGAAAGGGATGCTCGGTACGAACGACTCGGCCAGCTTACCGGCAAGGAAAGGAGCGGCAGCGCCACCCACGAACCGGATGAAGCTGTAGGCGGCGGAGGCCACAGGACGATCGACAGGTGAAGACTGCATGACGGCGGTGGTGATCAAGGTGTTGTTCACGCCGAGGAAGGCTCCGCCGATGATGACCGCGACTACGAGCACGGCGCGCGACGAGACGCCAGCACCCATGAGGACGAGGTCAAGCCCGATGAGCAAAAGCATGGCGTACATCGTGGGCAGCGTCCCGAAGCGGGCCTGAACCCGCGGGGCGAGGAACACGGAGGTAAGGGCCAGCATGACCCCCCAGCCGAAAAACACGAGCCCGAGACCGTGCGCGTCCAGGCGCAAAGGAAAAGGCGTATAGGCCAGCATGGTGAAGAAGCCGAAATTGTAGCAAAGCGCCGTCAGCCCCAACGTCAGAAGTCCGCGGTGACCGAGCGCCAGGATGGGTTCGAGGACCGAGCTCTTGTGCTCGGCAGCGGGGATGGGCGGCAGCAGGACGAGTATGGCGACAAAGCCGATGGACATTAGCACGGCGACTCCAAAGAACGGCCCCCGCCAGCTGATCCCACCCAACAACCCGCCGAGCAGGGGCCCGACGGAGATGCCCAGACCTAGGGCGGCCTCGTATAGGATGACCGCCTTCTCCGTCCCCGCATTTGAGACCTCGACGATCACGGCCAGAGCCGTAGCGATAAAGAGGGCGTTGCCCAACCCCCAGCCCGCCCTGAAGCCCACGATGCCACCAATTCCTCCCGCCGAACCCGCGAGCGCGCTGAAGATGACGATCATGGCCAGACCGGCCAACAGGGTGCGCTTGTGCCCGGCCCGACTGGAGACCGCACCGGTAATGAGCATCGCTACCCCGGTGACGAGGAAGTAGCTGCTGAAGACTAACTCTACCTGGCTCGGCGTGGCATCGAGCTGCCTGGCGATCGCGGGCAGTATCGGGTCCACCAACCCAAGCCCCATGAAGGCCACCACACATGCGAAGGCCACGGCCCAGACGGCCTTGGGTTGCCGCCAAACGCTACCTTCCGCCTCGCCGCTGGCCCGGCCTTCGCCAGATGCCTCATCAACCCCCGTCACGGATCTCAAAACTCGTCTCGATCCTTTCTGCAACCCGAAGTCAGGAAATCTGCCACGCCCTCCATCAACGTTCTTATCTTAATTCTTATCTTAATATACCTGTACGTGCACGTATATTTGTAGAAGTGCGATCGTTCACATGTGGGGTTGGATGGGTTAAGCTGGTTCCGTCAGTGGAGAGAGGGTTGCGATGAACGCCGATGGGCGTTTGATCAGGGTTGGCGAGGCGGCGGAGCGTTTAGAGGTAAGCCCGCGCACGATCAAGTACTACGAGGAGATAGGCCTCGTCGAGCCGGAGGAACGTTCTACGGGTGGGTTCAGGCTTTACGGAAGTCGGGAGATAGAGCGGCTGGAGCGCATCCTGAAGATGAAGAGCATCGGCTATTCCCTGGCAGCGATCCGGGAGCTACTAGCGGTCAGGGAGACGGCCCAGGAGGCGGACAGAGTGACGGTTCTCAGAACGGCCACCGAGCACCTCAGGGAGCGCGAGCGGGAGGCTTCGGGGCGTATCCGCAAGATCCGCGCGGACCTCGGGCGCGCAGAGGCGCTGCGTGAGGAACTAGAGCGCGACATTGCGCTGTGCGAGCGGCGCATGCGCGAACTCGGCGGTTGAGGCATCTCCGAGGTCGACCGTCCGTGGGCGCGGTACGCCGTGGGCAAGACTGCCAGGCCGTGCCGGCCGAAGCGGCTCTATCGGGTACTTTCTGTAATCCGGTCCGCTATCTCCCTGGCCTCGAGAGAGATCTCTCGCAGCATCCCCGTGCCAACGACGCGGAAACCGCAGAAGTAGAGCCCCTCCGCAGCCGGCGTCCCACCAAAGCTCCGGGGTATGCCTCGCTCGTCGAAGAAAGCGTTATCGTCCGGGAACAAGAGCGACGCGGTGGGTTTATAGCCGGTAGCTAAGATCAAGGCGTCGAACCGTTCGCGCGAGCCGTCCTCGAAGACCACCAGTTCACCCTCGACACGCGCGACCCCTAGCTTCTTCGAGACGTGCTGTTTTCGCAACAAGGAAACGATTCCCGTGTCTATAACCGGGACCCGGCCGTGCTCCTCCGCCTGGGTGAACGGTCCGTACGACGGCTTTTCGAAGTCTAGTCGTTTCAGACCCCTGTAGAGCATTGAGCTCATGGGCACGGTAGTCGCGTCGATTAAGGCGGCGGGTGCTCGTGAGAGCGGTATTGCCATGGACAGCAGCGGTATGCCCAAGAACTCTCTGGGCACCAGGTTCATGGGACCGCGCACCGAGATGGTAGGGTGGGCCCCGCCCTCGTAGAGATCCTTGGCGATCTCCCCCCGGAGTTCCCGAAGCCGACGACGAGTACCCGCTTCCCCACGTACGGAAGAGGATTACGGTAGCGCGAGCTGTGTACGACGGGACCGTGGAACGAGTCGAAGCCCGGCCAGCCCGGCCAGTTGGGCCGGGAAGCATGCCCCGTCGCCACTACCAGGTTACGAGCACGGTACACGGAGGAGGCCGTGCGGAGTTCCCAGAGCTCACCCACCCTTCGGGCCGAGACGGCCTCCTCGCCCCACCGTGGATGGAGGTCGAAGCGTTGGACAAAAGTCTCGAGGTAGGCCAGGAATTGACCTTTAGGGACGTAGCGAGGATAGCGTTTCGGGTACGCTAGGCCCGGAAGCTCAGAGTGCCGTTTGTCCGTGTGCAGCCAGAGGGACTCATAACGCTCGTGCCAGGCTTCTGCGAGCCTGTGCGATCTTTCGAGGAGCTCGAAAGAAGAGCCCCTGGCGCGGAGGCAGCCGGCGACGGCGAGTCCAGCCGGGCCGGCGCCTACCACGACCGTGTCCAACACCGCGTCCATAGGACCACAAACTAACACGCCGACATGTGCCTAGCCACACAAACCCGGGGCCGTTCTCGGACGCGGATGCCAAGAGTTCCCACCCGTAACGTTTCCCGTAACGGTTAGCAGACGCACACCCGCCATAGTGGGACGAAGGAACGCTTCGGGCGTCCAGGAAGGTGTGAGGACGGTGTTCGGTAGAAAAGCGGTCGAGCCGGGTGTCAGGATGGCGTTCAGCTGCGCCTACGCCGCCGGCCTCACGGGCATACTCGCCAAACTCTGCCTGATCACCATGTTCGTCCTGCTCGGCGGAGGCCTTGAGGATGGTACCCTGCTCGATTCGGCCTTCCATGCGGCGGGCTCGGCCAGTGATCTCCTGGGGTCGCTTTCGACGGCATTAACGATCCCGGTGGCGATCTTCTGGGGCAGGCGCCTGCCCCAGCGACGAACAGCACGCTTCGTACAGGCAGCCGGTTTCGCGTCCATGGTGCTCTTGAGCGTCGGTGGCCCGCTGCTGGTGCTCGGGGTGCTCGCTTTCGAGATCGAGACCACGATCGCGATCGCGGCGTTGATCGTCCTCAACTTCTGGTTGCTTCTGATCAACCGATGGCTGCGCCTGTCTAACGTGCTGCCGTACCGGACGGCACGGTTTGGAGAGTTCATGGGAGCGGGCTTTCTGGCCGGGTACGTGATCGTCGGGCTTGGTCTCTTGCTGCCGTGGATGTCGTGGCCGCAGCTCCCGGTTTTCGGCGTCGGCGTCCTAGTGGGGCTTCCCGCGTACCTCGGCTTCCCAGTCTGGTTTGTGGTTCTCGGCAGGCACCTCAGGGCGTCGGTGGGATGAGCGCGCGTCGCTTCGCCTCTCGCAAGCTTGCGTGGGCGCCGGCTTCTGGCCGCCCGGGTGGCGTGGGTGGTGGTGGCCGTCACGGCGCTGGCGATCGTGGTTTTCAGCGTTCCGAGCAGCTTCGAGTACTACCGTAGCGTTTGCACCCTCGCCTCCGAGGTGTGTTCCGAGCGGGCAGTGAATCAGGCCACCCCAGAAGGCGTGCGGACGCTACGGGACGCCGGCTGTCGTTGCGCTCCTACGCGCTTCTGAGCGTCGCCCTGGATAAGGTCTTCCAGCTAACGTGGTTTGCGGTGGGCGCGATCATCTTCTGGCGGCGCTCCGACGACCGGATGGCGCTGCTGGTCTCGGTGTTTCTGGTGTCCTTCGGGCCGGTTACAGTCGATACCACGGGCGCAGAAGCCCTGATCTCCTCCCAGCCGGCCTGGTGGTTGCCCGTACGGAGCGTAGATGTCGTGGGTAACGCCTGTGGCATGCCTTGAGCGATGATCTAGTGGGTGTGGTGCGGGAGACGATGCAACCAGTACACGCCTCCTTGTGGCTGCGTCCTCGTGCCGAGGCCAACCGAGGAACGAAAGAACAGGCCGGATGAGGCCGCGCACCACCACATGGTTGGCTTGGTCGATGGTGGTGCTATCCGTGGCGCTGCTTGTTGGTAGGATCTCGTCGTCGCGCATGGTGAACTCTACCGTTCCAGAGCTTCCCCCCGACGGGGGGCCGGATCCCGTCGGCACAGTTGTGACCCTGGCCACGGTGCTTACCTTCTCGGTGGTTGGCGCCATCGTCGCATCGCGCTACCCGCGCAACACGATCAGATGGCTCTTCTGCAGCACGGGTCTGGTGGTGGGTCTCAACGAGTTCGCGGGAGGCTACGCCGAGGTCTCTGGCTCGCGAGCGGTTTCGGCATAGATAGCATCGCCGAGGCGGCGGTGTGGTTCTCCTCGTGGTTGTGGATTCCCCTCGTACTTGTTCCCCTGAGCTTCCTGCTTCTGTTGTTCCCGGACGGTCGCCTGCCCTCGTACCGCTGGCGGCCCGTGGCCTGGGCCGCGGTCCTTGGGATCGCCGGATTCGTCGCAGGCTACGCGCTGGGGCCGGTCCGCTCGAAGACTACCCACAGATCGTGAACCCCTACGGCGTCCACAGCCCGGTGTTGAAGGTAGTGGGGGCTGCAGGCGCCATCGCGGCGGGGAGCTCCATGGTGGCGTCGGCCATCTCGCTTATCGTTCGCATGCGCCGTGCGGGGGGCGAGGAGCGCCGGCAGATAAAGTGGCTCGCCTACGGGGGCGCGGTCGTGGTCGGCAGCATCGGTGTGAGCGGTTTGATCAGCCTCTGGAGCACGGCGGCCAGCATCGTGATCATCGCCATCGCCCTGCTGGGGTTGCCTGTCTTCACGGGAGTGGCCATCGTAAAGCACCGCCTCTACGAAATGCTTGCGCTACCAGTAGCCTTGCAGGTTTATAGTAGCCTTGCTATAAGGTAATGAGAGCCTGGGTGTAGCGAGGGAAAGGAAGGTTATGGCGACGGTAGTAGGGGTACCCAAGGAGATCAAGGACATGGAGGGCCGCGTCTCGATGCAGCCCGACGGGGTTGCCGAGCTTGTACACCACGGTCACGACGTTGTGGTGCAGGCTGGTGCCGGTAACGGCGCCGGGTTTTCGGACGAGGAGTATGAGGAGGCAGGCGCGCGGCTCGTCGACGGGCCCGACGAGGTCTTCGAGGCTGCGGATCTGATCGTGAAGGTCAAGGAGCCCGTCCCCGAGGAGTACGACCGCTTCAGGGAGGGCCAGCAGCTCTTCACGTACTTGCACCTTGCGGCGGACAAGGGCCTTACGGAGTTCTTGATGGACCGTAAGATCAACTCCATCGCCTACGAGACGGTCGAGACGCCAGATGGGCTTCTGCCGCTCCTCACGCCCATGAGCGAGGTAGCCGGCAGGATGTCCGTGCAGGCGGCGGCGCACCACCTTGAGAGCCCGCAGGGCGGGGCTGGACTTTTGCTAGGAGGTGTGCCGGGCACGCCGGCGGCGAAGGTCACGATCATCGGTGGCGGCGTGGTCGGCACCGAGGCGGCCAAGATAGCCCTCGGCATGCGGGCCCTCGTGAGCGTGCTGGACATCAGCGCCAAGCGGCTCGCCTACCTCTCGGACATCTTCGAGGGAAGGGCCGACCTTGTCATACCCAACCGTGCCAGGACCGCCGCCTACGTCAAGCAGGCAGACGTGGTTATAGGGGCCGTGCTCGTGCACGGGGCCAAGGCGCCCAAGCTCGTCTCGCGCGAGATGGTCGCCAGCATGCGTCCCGGGAGCGTCGTCGCCGACGTCGCCATCGACCAGGGTGGTTGTATAGAGACGGCGAGGCCGACCACGCACTCGGATCCCACCTACGTGGAGGAGGGGGTCGTTCACTACTGCGTCGCCAACATACCGGGGGCAGTGGCCAGGACCTCGACGCTCGCCCTCACCAGCGCGACGCTGCCCTATCTGATCCAGATAGCCGACAAGGGCATCGAAGGTGCCGCGGCCGACGATGAGGACCTGGCGAAGGGGCTCAGTACGCTGCGCGGGGACCTCGTCTCCGAGCCGGTCGCCGAGGCCCACGACCTCTCGTACACCGACGCAAGCAGGATCCTCGGGTAAAGCCGCATGGCAGAGTGGCGGGGTTTGATCCACTTCTCTCCCGAGGAGCTGGCCGCCCGTCGTAAGGCTGTGTCCAGCGAGTTGGCCGGGCGCGGCCTCGACGGGTTGCTCGTGTTTCGCCAGGAGTCGATGTACTACCTGACCGGGTACGACACGTTCGGTTACGTCTTTTTCCAGTGCCTCTACATGGGCGCCGACGGCGAGAGCCTCACCCTCCTGACCCGCACCCCCGACGTGCGCCAGGCCGAGCATACCTCGGTGATAAGAGACATCAAGGTCTGGTACGACGCGGAAGATGCGAATCCGGCCATGGACCTGAAAGGGATCCTCGAAGAGCACGGCTGCGCCGGCAAACGCCTCGGGATAGAGACCGACGCCTACGGTCTGACGGGCTATAACCTCAAGCGCGTGGAAGCAGCGCTCGACGGTTTCTGCGAACTGGTTGAGGCTTCGGACCTCGTGAGCAGGTTGCGGGCCGTCAAGTCGCCTGCGGAGATCGAGTACGTTCGGGAGGCCGCGCGGCTGGCTGACCTCGGCCTCGACCGGGCCGTGCAGAAGGCGGGGCCGGGCGTCTTCGAGGGCGAGGTCCTCGCCGCCCTGCAGGGTGCCATCTTCGAGGGAGGCGGGGACTTCCCGGCGAACGAGGTGATCATCGGCTCAGGACCCCGCGCCCTCCTGTTCCGCTCCGCCGCGGGTATGCGCCGAATGGACCCCGTCGACCAGTTGTCTTTGGAGTGGGCTGGCTCCTACCGCCACTACCACGCCGCTATGATGCGCACCCTCGCGGTGGGCAAAGCCTCGGGCTACCAGCGCCACCTCTTCCCCATCGTCCGGGAGGCGCTCGAAGAGATGACCGAGGCCCTGGCGCCGGGACGTCCGGTCGGTGAGGTCGACGACGCCCATCGGCGCGTGCTGGACGCGGCCGGCCTCGAGGAGCATCGTTTCGCCGCGTGCGGGTACTCTTTGGGAACGACCTTCAGCCCCAACTGGATGGACTGGCCGATGCTGTTCTCGGGGAACACCGTACTGGCCGAACCAGGGATGGTCTTCTTCTTGCATTGCATAGTCGCCGACTCTGAGAACGGTGTCGCCATGAGCCTGGGCCAGACCTGCCTGGTGACCGGTACAGGGAGGGAGGTTCTCTCCGCGCGACCCCTGGAGTTCATCGTCGTCTGAGGTCGGCGCGGCCAGCATTCGCGACGGATGCCCCTATGTTGTAAAAGAGCGTGCATAGCGTGTAAGCTGCACGCGGCAGGAGTAGAGATAGGGAAGGGGAATAGATGGCAGAAGCGGGGGCAGAGAGGCGCGGCGGATCTGGCCAGGAAGGCCGCCTGCAACCCGGCCTGAAGAGACGGCACATGACTATGATCTCGATTGGCGGGATCATCGGGGCCGGCCTCTTCGTCGGTACCGGACCGATTCTCAACCAGGCAGGACCGGCCACTGTACTGACATACCTGCTCACTGGAACTCTCCTCATCCTGATCATGCGGATGCTTGGGGAGATGGCGGTGGCGCAACCGTCGGTGGGCTCCTTCTCCGACTACGGCCGGATGGCACTGGGCAACTGGGCGGGTTTCTCCATTGGGTGGCTGTACTGGTATTTCTGGGCGATCGTGGTCGGGTTCGAGGCCACGGTGGCGGCGTCCATCCTGGGGCAGTACATACCGGGCGTACCACCCTGGCTCATAGCCCTGGCTCTCGTCTTGCTGCTCACGGCCACCAACCTCTACTCCGTCGGGTCCTACGGCGAGTTCGAGTTCTGGTTCGCCGGCATAAAGGTCGCGGCGATCGTTATCTTTATTATCCTCGCCATATTGTTCCTGATCGGGTTGTTCCCGGGAAACTCGCCCGGTCTCACGAACCTCTACGCCAAGGGCGGCTTCTTCCCCAACGGTCCTCTGGCGATGTTTTCCGGCGTGGCGACCGTGATCTTCGCCTTCGTCGGGGCGGAGATCGTTACCATCGCCGCCGCCGAATCCAACGAACCCGGAAGAAATGTCGCCAGGGCGACCAACGCGGTCATCTACAGGGTCCTGCTCTTCTACGTGATCTCAGTCTTCTTCGTCGCATGCATTGTGCCGTGGAACACAGGGTTCACC
>DATDKB010000442.1:0-3436 GCA_036520255.1 Rubrobacter sp.
GCCAGTTCGGGGCTGATCTCGGCGAAGAGCTCAGGCTGCAGCTCGTTGAGCCAGGGGATCCAACGGCTCATCGCCCCGCTGGTATGATGCTCGGTGAGCCGGTAGGTAGTTACCACAAAGGGATACTTCGGGTCCTCTGGCGGGTTGTAGGGGTTGTCGGGACGGTCGAAGAGCCTGGCCGCGGGGTCGTACTGCTGGTCGTACATCGGGTTCCTTACCGGCGACTCGACCGGCTCGTAGTGGGTGGGCAGTGGCCCGTCCTTGAGTCCTACGGGGGCGAAGAGCCATCCCTTCCCGTCGCCTTGCATGATGAACGGTCCATCGCCGGGTATGGCGTCGGCGCCCCTGGCGTCGGGATCCGGGCGGTAGGAGGGCGCCTTGATCGCCTGGAAATCGGGAACGTCGTAGCCGACCCACTTCTCCTGCTCCTCGTCCCACCAAACGTACTGCTTGCGCTCGCTCCAGGGCTTTCCTTCGGGGTCTGCTGAGGCGCGGTTGTAGAGGATGCGGCGGTTGGCTGGCCACGCCCAGGCCCACTCCGGGGCCTGCAACGGCTGCTCGCTAGCCGGCTTACGTCTGCGGGCCTGGTTCACGCCATCAGCGTAGACGCCGGAGTAGATCCAACCCCCGCACGCCGTCGAGCCGTCGTCCTTTAGGTCCGCAAAGCCGCTCACCGGCTCGCCGCTCTCAACCTGGTAGCCGTTGATCTCCTTAAGGATGCTCTCTATGTGCGGCTCCTCGCGCTCCCCTTCGGTTGGGTAGTCCCAGGTCATAGCTTTTATGAGCGAGTCGTGCAGCTCCTCGGAGTCCTTGTAGAGCTCCTTCATCCTGCGCCCGAGGTGGAAGATGAACCAGGCGTCGCTTCTCGCATCACCCGGCGGCTGGACCGCTTTGTCGTGCCACTGCAACATGCGCTGCGTCTGGGTGAAGGAGCCGTCCTTCTCGGCGATGAGCGCACAGGGCATGAAGAAGACCTCGGTCCCGCACTCCTTTGGGTCCACCCCATCGGACTTCCAGGCGGTGGCGGTCTCCACCTCGTAGGCGTCTAGCACCACGAGCCAGTCGAGGTTCCTCAAGCTATCGCGGGCGAGTCGGGCGTGCGGACTACCGACCGCGAAGTTCTGGCCGAAGGCGAAACAGCCCTTAACGCCGCCGTCCTTCATCTCCATTATCGTGGGGTAGTAGGAGTGGTCGCCCGAGAGGCGCGGGAAGTGGTCGAAGAGCTGGCCGTTCTGTGCGTCGAAGTCTTCGCCGTACCAGGCCTTCATCTGACTCGTTATGTACTTGGGGAAGTTGCTCCACCATCCGGTACGGGCGGTCTCGTCCCTTACGTAGTCCTCCCACGTGTCGTGGTCCTTGTTTACGTCCGGCATCCAGAGGTAGCCGGGGAGCATGTTGTAGAGGGTGGCGATGTCCGTCGAGCCCTGGATCGTCGCGTGCCCCCGCAGGGCCATCACGCCGCCGCCGGGCCGACCGACGTTGCCCAGAAGGAGCTGCAGGATCGCAGCGGTGCGGATGATCTGGACACCCTTGGAGTGCTGGGTCCAACCGAGTGCGTAGCAAAAGGCTGTGGTCTTGTCGCGCCCGGAGTTCTCACAGATGGCCTCTGCGATCTTTAGGAAGGCTTCCTTCGGGCATCCCGTCACCTTCTCGACCATCTCGGGGGTGTACTTGGCGAAGTGGCGCTTTAGGATCTGAAAGACGCACCTGGGATGCTCGAGGGTAAGGTCGGTCGGAGATTCCTGATCCGGGGGCATCTCATCCGGGGGCATGTCGTGCTTCTCCCCCTCTCCGGCCTCTCCCACGAGGCGGCCCTCGCTCCCCCCGATCGCCGCATAGTCGATAGGATGACCCTCGTAACGCCAACTCCGCGGGTCATACAGGTGCTGCTCCTCGTCCCAGCCGGAGAAGAGGCCCGTTGCACCAACGTCCTCGAATTCCTCGGTTACGAGGCAGGCGGCGTTGGTGTAGTGCTTTACGTACTCCTTGAAGTAGCGCTCGTTCTCAATGACGTAGTTGATCAAGCCGCCCAGGAACGCTATGTCCGTGCCGGCCCGAACCGGTGCGTAGATGTCGCACATCGCCGAGGTCCGCGTAAAGCGCGGGTCGACGTGGATGAGCGTGGCGCCCTTCTCGCGCGCGATCATGGGGTGCCTGAAGCCCACCGGATGACACTCGGCCATGTTGGAGCCTTCTATGACGATGCAGTCAGCGTTCTGGAGATCTTGCAGGTTGGTGGTGGCACCGCCCCTACCGTACGTGATGCCCAGACCGGGCACCGTGGAGCTGTGTCATATTCGTGCCTGGTTTGTGATGCGCACGAACCCCAAAGAGTGGAAGAGCTTGGTTATGAGGTAATTCTCCTCGTTGTCTATGGTGGCCCCGCCGATGGAGGCGACCGCCATCGAGCGGCTTAGCTTCTTGCCTTGCTCGTCCTCATCCTCCCACGTCTCGTCGCGGGTCTTCTTTACTCTTTGGGCGATCATGGCAAGCGCCTCGTCGAGCGAAAGGTCCTCCCATTCTGAGGAGTAGGGCCGACGATACTTGACCTTGGTCCAGCGGTGCGGGGAGACAACCATCCCGTAGATTGCCGAGCCCTTGGGACACAGAGTTCCGGCGTTGATCGGACTGTCCGGGTTACCTTCGATGTCTATGATGCGCCCGTCGCGGTGGTAGACGAGCGTGGAGCAGCCGACGGCGCAGTAAGGGCAGACGCTCACCGATTTCTTCACGCCCTCGTCGGAGAGGCGGGATCGGATCTCTCTGGTCACCGGGCTTACTGGATGCTCGACCGTGACGCCAACGTGATTCTTGACCTTGGCCCACAGCCCTTCTTTCTCCGTAACCTTGAGGAACATGCCTCACTCCTTCCCTTCTTGCAGCCGTTGCTCCCTAGTTTTCCCCTCAGCGATTCTAACGTATGGTTGTTGCTGGTACGGGATCGCAGTATTGAGGGGCACTCCTACGCTTGAAGGGGCGCTTTGCACCCTAATTGCACCCGAGCACGCAGCGTACCTGAGGCGCCATGTAGCCCGCGAACCCGCCGCCCACGATGAGCACCTGGTGGGGCAACCCGCCGTAGGGAGACCTCTCCCACGGCAGGTACCTGGTCCGGGCCTTCAGGACTCGCCTCAAGATACTTGCCGCGGCGAGCGTGCCGCCCACCACCAGGCTGGCTCTCGCAAGCTGGTTCAATGACCCTCCGGTCTCGCTCCTTCCGCCCTCGGACCTCGAGCCTCTTGCCGCGAAGCGCATAGGATGGGTCAGCAACCTCTCCAGCCGGGATACTGTGCCTCCGCCGGAGCCATGTCCTGCACACCGCACTCGAAGTAGGTTTGGTTGGCGTTAATGGAGCCCACCGCCACCTTGTTACCCAGTACGAAGCCCAGCATGATGTGATCCTCCGGCACCTCGACCGTGCGATCCCCGCCGCTGA
>DATDKB010000443.1:0-9532 GCA_036520255.1 Rubrobacter sp.
CTAGAGCGATAGTCGATGAAGTTGGACCATTTCTGCGATGTTTGCTTTCAAGCATAGGGTGGGAGGCTCCGGAACGCGCGACACGCTACCGCCAGACCGGGGAAGGAGCAGAGGTCCAATATCACTGCACAACGTTATAAGACTAAGGTCCGAAAGACGTTACGAAGCGCAGCCGGTGGCGTCTCCCAGAGCTTGAAGCGCTGAGCTGCGGTCCATGCCGGTGCTTCCGAGGAGGTCGACGGTGGAGGCGTGGATCTGGTCGACGAGCGCGTTGACGGCGAGGTTACTGGCGAGGTCTTCGCGCTTGTTCAGAAGCGCGCTGGCCTCCCTCGCTGCCTCTAGGGCGAGCCGGCGCGTGTCTTCAGGGTCGCCGGAGGTGTCCAGGTAGACGGCGAGGGCCCCGGTCGCCGCGGCCAGAGTATGGACCGCCTCCGAGAGCGGTTCGAGCGAGGGGTCTTCCGGCCGCACCACGCTGAGGGCGGCGCGGGAGAGGGCGCGCACGTCGCGGACCGTGAGGTCTATCTGGTCGGCAGCTGCGGCGTAGAGATCGAGGTGACGCAGGCTTCTGCGGCGGGGTGGGGCGAGTCGCGCGGTCTCCCGGCCGGCTGCAACGGCCTCCTTCAGCCCGCTCACTCTGGCGTCGATCTCACGTGCCTTCAGGTAGGCGTTCTGGGCGCGTTCTGCGTTGCCGCTCTCCAGAGCGCCGGCCACATCCTCGAACACGGCCGCCGAATCGTCGAAGACGGGGTGGGCTGCCTCTTCCACCATGCGCTCGGGGTTGATGGGAAGCAGGGCGTTTATCAGCAAGGCTGTGCCGCCCCCGATCAGGCCTCAAGGAAGCGCTCCACCTAGAGTCCGGAGTCGCGCGAGTGGAAGGTGATCAGGATGATCATCGCCGAGATGGCTGTCTCCTTGACGCCAATTTCCTCACGCCCCAGAAACACGGCCAGCGCCATCGCCAATGCCACGACGAGCCCGGCCTGCAAGGCCGCGACCCCGACCGCAGAGACGAGAAAGTCGGCGATCGCGACGCCGAAGGCAACCCCGAACGTCAGCTCGACCGCCCGGCGGGCCCGCTCTCCCACCGCGAGCCCCAGGCAGATGACCGCCGCTATGGGCGCGAAGGTCGGCCGGTCTACCCCGAGGATCAACACCGCAAGAAACCATGCCGCGCAGGCGGCCACGGCGGTCTGCAGGATCTGCAACCACGCGCCCCGCACGAGAAGAAAACCCGAACGCAGGCGGGTGCGCACCCGCCCCCGGGGACCGATCCTCTCCCGCCACGAAGAACCCTCGTGAGGCTTCACCCTTCGCTCCTTTTTGCGACCGTTTTGCCGAGCTTAGGTCCCGAACAACCAGTACCTCCCCTGATGATACGCTCCGGCTCGCCAGTGATACCGGTCAGGGTGGATGCTGAAGTCAACCAGACTCCGCATGGCCGAAGGGCAAATCTTCGACCAACCCCGCAACTTTTCAGGCTGACGACGGATTATTCCGGGTCTGTGGCGGGTCGTAACTCGAGGAAGACGTGCTCCGGGGGGTTTCTCGGTAGTTCGAGGATGCGGTTGAAGAGCCTGTACTGCCAGCCGTATTTCTGGTCTATGGCCCAGTTGGGCATCTCCTCTTCGTCCTTGTCCACGAGGCGGGCTCCTGCCTCGACGATGCTTTGCGCTGCGGGCTTGCCCCTGAAGTTGCTGGGCGTCAGGGTTACGCGGGGGTTGTTGCGGATGCGTTTGGCCTTGCCGGAGTTCGCGCTCGTGAACACGTAGGCTTTGCCGTCCACCAGGGCGAATCAGACCGTCGTTGGCACGGCCTCGCCGTTCTTGCGGAACGTGGTCAGGCGCATGTAGCGGTGGCCTTCCAACAGCCCGAAGGTACCGGCCTCGCTCATCTCAGCCTCCCTCGTACCGTGGCAGCCTCTCTTGAGGCATACTCTCGAGCGGCGGGGCGGCGCGGTCCTTGTCCGAGAGGGACGGGCTTTCGAGGGGCCACTCTATCCCTATTTCCGGGTCGTTCCACAGGACAGACCCGTCGTGTTCGGGGGCGTAGTAGTCAGTGCACTTGTACGAGAAGAGAGCGCTCTCGCCGGTTACGACGAAGCCGTGGGCGAAATCGGGCGGCATCCAGAACTGGCGCTTGTTCTCGGTAGAGAGGGTGACGCCGGTCCACCGGCCGAAGGTCGGGGAGCCGGTGCGGATGTCCACGGCGACGTCGAAGACCTCTCCTTGCAGGACGGAGACTAGCTTGCCCTGGGCATGAGGATGCTGGAAGTGGAGGCCGCGCAGCACGCCGTGGGCCGAGAACGAGAGGTTGTCCTGCACGAAATGGTTGGGGATACCGTGCTCCTCGTAGCGGGAGCCGTTCCAAGTTTCCATAAAGAAACCGCGGTCGTCGCCGAAGACGTCGGGCTCGACGATCAGGACCCCTGGGAGTTCTGTTTCGATGACGTTCACCTCACGAACTCCTCGCTGCCGAGCAACTCGATGAGGTATCGTCCGTAGTCGTTCTTCCTCATCGGGTGGGCGAGGCGTTCGAGCTGTTCGGCGTCGATGTAGCCTTTACGGTAGGAGATCTCCTCGGGGCACCCTACCTTGAGCCCCTGCCGCTGCTCGATGGTCTCGATAAAGTTGGCAGACTGGTGCAGCGACTCGTGCGTGCCTGCGTCGAGCCACGCCATCCCGCGTCCCATGAGCTCGACCTGCAACTCCCCGCGCTCTAGGTAATCCACGTTGACGTCCGTTATCTCCAGCTCGCCCCGCTCCGAAGGTCTGAGGCCGGCGGCCACGTCGAGCACCCTGTTGTCGTAGAAATAGAGGCCCGTCACGGCGTAGTGCGACCGGGGCCTCTCCGGCTTCTCCTCGATGCTCAAGACCGTCCCGTCCCCGTCGAACTCCACGACGCCGTAGCGCTCGGGATCGCGGACGTAGTATCCGAAGACGGTGGCGCCATTCGGCCTGTACGCCGATCGTTCCAGAAGACCCGAGAAGCCCTGCCCGAAAAAGATGTTGTCCCCGAGAACTAGCGAGACGCTCTCGGAGCCCACGAACTCCCGTCCTATGATGAAGGCCTGGGCGAGGCCCTCCGGCTTCGGCTGCACGGCGTACTCGAAGTTGACGCCCCACTGGGAGCCATCGCCGAGCAATTCCTCGAAGCGGGAGAGGTCTTCGGTGGTCGAGATCACGAGTATCTCCCGGATGCCCGCTAGCATCAACGTGGTCAATGGGTAGTAGATCATGGGCTTGTCGTAGACGGGCAATAATTGCTTGCTGACCGCCCTGGTGAGCGGGTACAGCCGCGTCCCCGACCCCCCGGCAAGCACGATGCCCTTCACGCCGTTCCCCCGCGGATACCCAGCCGCTCTCCCCTGTAGCCCCGCGAGAGCACGGCCTCGCACCACTCCCGGTTCTCCAGGTACCAGCGCACCGTCTTCTCCAGGCCGGTCTCAAGGGTCTCCTCGGGGACCCAGCCGAGATCTCGTTCTATCTTGCCTGCGTCTATGGCGTAGCGTCTGTCGTGTCCGGGCCTGTCCGTGACGAAGATGATGAGCGACTCGTGCGGCGCGTGCGGCGAGTCGGGGGCAAGCTCGTCGAGCAGGGCGCAGACGGTCTTGACGATCTCAAGGTTCGTCCGCTCGTTGTGGCCTCCGACGTTGTACGTCTCGCCGGGGGTGCCCCGTTCGAGCACCGTACGGATTGCCCCGCAATGATCCTCGACGTAGAGCCAGTCCCGGATCTGCTGCCCGTCGCCGTAGACTGGCAAAGGTTCGCCGCGCAGAGCAGTCAGGATCATGAGCGGTATCAGCTTCTCCGGGAAATGGTAGGGCCCGTAGTTGTTGGAGCAATTAGTGGTCAGAGTATGTAACCCATACGTGTGATGGTAGGCCCGAACCAGATGGTCCGAGGCCGCCTTCGAAGCCGCGTACGGAGAATTCGGCCTGAAAGGGCTCTCCTCGGTAAAGTAACCCGTCGGGCCGAGCGTCCCGTACACCTCGTCTGTCGAGACGTGCAAAAAGCGGAACGCGTCGTGCTCCCCACCCTGCAGCGCGCCCCAGTAGGAGAGCGCTGCCTCGAGCAGCTCGTGCGTCTCGACCACGTTGGTCTGCACGAAGGCCTTCGGCCCGTCGATCGAACGGTCTACGTGGGTCTCCGCCGCGAAGTTGACGACGGCTGATGGACGGTACTGCGTTAGCAAGCGGTCCACCAGCTCCCGGTCCCCGATTCTCCCCCGCACGAAAACATGTTCGGGGTTCTCCGAGACCGGCGCGAGGGTCTCGGGATTGCCCGCGTAAGTAAGGGCGTCCAGGTTGACGACGTCGAACTCGCCGGAGGCAACCGCGTCGAGGACGAAGTTGCCCCCGATAAAGCCGGCGCCGCCGGTGACGAGAATGGTTTGTTTCTCTCGCTGCAAAGTGCTCCTTGTTGTAGCTGTCAGCTTTTTGCCTCTGAACGACTGCTGATAGCTCTAGACGTAGCCTACTAGAATCGTCACGTTGTTGAAACCGTGCGCGCTCGCGTGATACTTTTCTTACGCGCTCGTCGCGGGCGTGAATTGCCGATTCGGGTTGCGGGTGTTAGATCTTCCGGTCCGGGATTAGAAACCGGCTCGACCTGGTGTAGAGAGACGAGGTTTGTATTGGGTGTTGAGGCGCGAGTGTTTGAGCAGGGTGTTATAGAGAGGTATCGTGGGTGGTTGCCGAAGATACCCGACAATGCCATCGCCACCATAGGCGAGGGCGGGACGCCCTTGATCGAAGCGGCTACGATCTCCCAGCGTATAGGCGCCCGTCTGTTCCTGAAGTTCGAGGGGATGAACCCGACGGCCTCTTTCAAGGACCGCGGGATGACGGTGGCCATGAGCAGGGCCGTCGCGGAGGGGAGCAGGGCTTGCGTGTGCGCCTCGACCGGGAACACGGCGGCCTCGGCGGCAGCTTACGCCGCCAGAGCAGGCGTAGAGTGTTTCGTCGTCGTGCCGGCGGGCAAGATCGCGCTTGGCAAGGCCGTGCAGGTGCTCGCGCACGGGGCCAGAATCGTCCAGATCGAAGGCAACTTCGACGCGGCCCTGAAGCTCTCGCAGAAGATCGCCGGTCAACTCGGCGACGTCACGCTGGTGAACTCCGTGAACCCCGACCGCATCGAGGGCCAGAAGACGGCCGCCTTCGAAGTCGCCGAGACCCTAGGACGTCCCCCCGACGCCCTGGCCCTGCCCGTGGGCAACGCCGGAAACATCACCTCGTACTGGAAAGGATTCTCCGAGTGGCGCGAGGCGGGGTACGCCGACTCGGCCCCGCGCATGCTCGGATTCCAGGCCGAGGGAGCCGCCCCGCTGGTCGCGGGCCACGACTTCGAGACCCCCGAGACCGTGGCGAGCGCCATCAGGATAGGCTCGCCGGCCAGCAAGGAAGGTGCCCTCACGGCGGCGCGCGATTCAGGAGGCCTCATCGAGAGCGTGACGGACGCGGAGATCCTGGCCGCCCAGGAGATGCTCGCCCGCGAGGAGGGCGTCTTCTGCGAACCGGCCTCCGCGGCGGGCGTAGCAGGATTGCTCAAGCTAGCCAGTGAAAGTAGAGGTCCTGAAGACACGGTCGTGAGCGTCCTGACCGGGCACGGGCTCAAGGACCCGGATGTGATCTTTGGCCGAGTGCAACTCCCTGACCCCGTCCCCGCAACGTTCGAGGCAGTCACGGGACAGATGGGGAGGTAGGGCGCGTGATCTCCGTCCGCGTCCCGGCCACATCCGCGAACCTAGGACCCGGCTACGACGCGGTGGGGCTTGCGCTCTCCCTTAGCATGAGCATAGGTCTGGATAGATCATCCCATCCCGAGATCGAGATACACGGTACCGGCGAGAGCCTCATCCCGCGCGGGCCAGAGCACCCCGCCTACAGGGCTGCCAGGTTCGTGGCCGAGCTGGTCGGCGAGTCCGACGCCCACTTCCGTCTCGTACAGGATAACGGCATCCCCCCCACGCGGGGCCTGGGCGGGAGCGCGGCCGCGCTCGTGGGCGGGGCCGTGGCAGCCAACGAGTTGTTCGGGGGGCAGATCGCGCCGCCCGACCTGCTTAACATCGTCTGCGAGCTGGACGGACATCCAGACAACGCGGCCCCCGCGCTCCTCGGTGGGCTCGTGATCGGCACGCTCACCCCCTTAGGCGTGAGCGCCGTTCGCCTCGAACCGAAAGGCCTCCAAGTGGTCGTCGCAGTCCCCGACTTCGCCGTCTCGACCACCGCCGCCCGCCGTGCGCTCCCCGACTCCGTCTCCCACCGCGACGCCGTCTTCAACGTCGGCCGCTCCGGCCTGCTGCTCGGCGCTCTGGCGACCGGCGAGTACGGTCTCCTGCGCGTGGCCATGCAGGATAGGCTCCACCAGCCCTACCGTGCCTACCTCATCCCCGGCCTCGAAAGCGTCATAGAGACAGCGCTCGCAAACGGCGCCCACGGCGCCTGCCTCTCGGGCTCCGGCCCCACCGTCCTCGCCTTCGCTCCCGAAGAACGCGCCCGAGAGATAGCGTCGGCGATGAGAACGGCCTTCGAGGCCCGGGGCGTCGTGGCCAAGTCCTGGGCGCTCGACGTAGACCTCGCGGGGGCCCGCGTCGAGCCGCCGGAAGAGGTGATCGTGCAGACTCCTGTGCCTGTACTCTAGCTACAGTTCCTGTATAACAGCGGGCTTCTCCCTGAAACCCCTCGTCTTGACGGCGCCTATGACGACACCCACGGCTAGCCACAGAGCCCCGAAGAGGAACGTTCCCGCATCGAAGTTGAACCACACGTAGAAGATTATGAGGAAGCCGAGGAGCGGAAAGAGCAGGTAGAAGATCAGGTCGCTCCCGCTTCGCCTGCCCCTCCTTACGAAGAAGTAGGCGATAACGCTTATGTTTAGCGCCATGAACGCCGTGAGGGCACCGAAGTTGACGAATTTGGTTATCGTGTCGAGCTCGAAGATAAGGGCCACGGCGAGCGTCACGACGCCGACGAAAACGGTGGCGTTGAAGGGGGTGCGGTATCTCGGGTGGACGCTAGAGAGGAACCCCGAGGCCGGCAGCATCCCGTCGCGGCTCACCGAGTACAGGATGCGCGAGATGGCGAGTTGGGCCGCGAGGGCGTTCGCGATGCCGACGGCTATCACGTTGACGACCAGCAGCAAGTAGTAGAGGAACGGTCCGCCCGCGACGCGTCCGATCTCGAAGAAGGCCAGCTCGGGGTCGAGGCCCTTGAAGTCGGGCAGGATGAGGGCCGCGAGGTACGTTTGCGTGACGAAGATGGCGCCCAGGATCAGGAGCGCCGCCACCGTGGCGTTGCCGACCGTGCGCTCCGGCCTCTCGGTCTCCTCCGCAAGCGTGCTAATCCCGTCGAAGCCGAGGAAGCTGAGGACCGCGATCGAGGTCGCTGCCCCTATAAAGCCGAGATCGACGTTGCCTGGCTGGTAGATGGGATCGAGCGAGAGCCCGCCGGTGCCTCCCCCATCCACGAAGACGTACTTTATGGCGATCGCGATAAAGTTCGCCAGCGCTACCAGCTCCAGCGCGAGCAACACGAAGTTGGTCCTTGCGGTGACGGTAATGCCCCGGCCGGTGACGAAGGTGTTGATGGCGACGAACGCCACGATAAAGACCCAGATGGGAACCTGCGGCACGAGGGCGTTCAGCCACGTGCCAGTAAAACCGTAGAGGAGGGCCGGCGCGAGCAGATAATCGGCCATGATCATTCACCCCGCCAGAAACCCGATGTGCGCGTTGAGGCCGCGCTGGACGTACGAGTACACGGAACCAGCGATGGGAAACTCCTGGCTCATCCAGCGGTAGCTGAAGGCCGTAAAGAACATCGCCGCCACCCCGATCAAATACACCAGCGGCACCATTCCAGAGGCCGGTTCGACGACGAAGCCGTAGATGCCCATCGGCGCTATGGGCACCATGAAGACCATCCCGTAAGCCAGGAGATGCCTGAAGTGCAGCGCCCGGTTTAGCTCCTGCCTGTAGCCTCCTCCTTCCGCAGCATGTACCTCTCCCTCACCGCCAGAAGCGTTAGTCTCAGCCATCTCTCCTCCTCACCGTGTACTTCGCGAATCGCCTATACAGTGCTTTACGTAGCGTCTCCCGCCTCGACCCGCGCCAGGAAATCGGCCACCGCCGCGACGTAGGCATCTGTCTCTTCCAGGTGCGCAACGTGCGCGCTCTCTTCGAAGACCCTCATCTTTGAACCAGGTATGCCGCGATGGAGCGTCTTCGCACAAGCCGGTGTGATCTCGTCGTAGCGCCCGACGGTCACCAGCGTCGGCACCCGTATCTCGCCGAGGCGCTCTGTTCTGTTCCAGTCTTTGAGGTTGCCGATTACGAAGAACTCGTTGGGCCCGTTCATTGTCTCGTAGACCTGGTTGCCGTCAAGGTTCTCCACGGAGCGAACCAGCGGATCGGGCCAGGGATCGAGCCGGCACAGATGGCGCCTGTAGAACTCCATCACGGCGTCCTCGTAATCGGGGTGATGGAGTTCACCGGCGTCCTCATAGCGCCTTAGGGTCTCGTAAACCTCCGGCGGCAAAGCAGCTTTCAATCGCTCCGCCTCCGTGACGAACTGGGAGATGCTGGCCGAAGTACTTGCCAGTACCAACCCGAGGACGCCTCGCGCCCCGGAGAGCATGTACTCGATGGCAAGCCACCCTCCCCACGACTGGCCGAGCAGGTGTACGTGTTCGAGGCCGAGGGCACGCCTCACCGTATCGACCTCGTCCACGAAGCGTTCCATTTTCCAGAGCGAGGGATCGTCGGGCCTGTCCGAACAGCCGCAACCGAGCTGTTCGTAGTAGACGAGCGTGCGGTTCTCCGCGAGCGCTTCGAGGGACTCCAGATAATCGTGGCCCGCCCCAGACCCGCCGTGCAGGGTCAAGAGCGGTACTGCGCCTTCACCGACGCGGCTGTACCAGACCCTGTAGCCGTCTACCTCGACAGTGCCTTCTTCGCATTTCAAGCCGGATTTTCTCCTCTGCCGACGTTCCCGAATCGCTCCTTTGGCCTGGCAGTGTACATAAAGCGAACAGGTATGGAAAACTGTATCCGCGGTTCGGATCGTGGCGGAGTTTGAAATCGGTCCTATCCGGTTATCATTCTCCAAGGATCGTCCAGGGGAAGGAATAATGGGTGCAACAGTTCGCGGACAGCGTGGATCATGTGCTCCCTAAGGAAGAGGCGGTGTTCAGCTTTGGTCCCGAGATGAGGCCTGTCCTGGAGGTCGATCCCGGCGCCGTAGTCACCTTCGAGACCTAGGATCATTTCTCGGGGCAGATCCAGACCGAGAGCGACACGGTGACGGAGATAGATTTTTCGAAGGTTAACCCCGCCACCGGCCCCGTCGCCGTCCGCGGTGCCGAGCCGGGAGACAGCCTGGTCGTCGAGATCCTGGACATCCGACCCGGTCCCCAGGGCGTCGCCACCATAATTCCCGGCTACGGCCAGCTAATAGACATCGTCGAGTTGCCCGTCGCGAAGGTGCTGCCCGTCGAAGATGGCATCGTCCACTTCAACGACGAGATCCGGTTTCCGG
>DATDKB010000444.1:0-12526 GCA_036520255.1 Rubrobacter sp.
AACACCGCCAGCGTTGCCAAGGGCCTAGTCTCCACCGCCGGGATCATCACCTCAGCAGCGGCGATCATCATCAGCGTCACCGGCGCGTTCGCCTTCACCGAGATCACCACCACCAAGGCCATAGGCCTCGGCATCGCGGTCGCCGTCTTCGTGGACGCGACGATCATCCGGATTCTACTCGTCCCGGCCACCATGCGTATCCTGGGCGACTGGAACTGGTGGCCCGGCGGTCGCAAAAGCACTTTCACGCCGAGTTGGCAGCGGCCGAGTCGTCGTTCGGGCATTGGTGCTGAGGAACGCATGAATGCACAGAGCTCACAAGATGAGATCGAGCAGGCCGAAGAGACGTACCGCGGCCATGTGAAGACGAGGAGGCGGCTCGGGACCACGTTCGAAGAGGTTATACGTAAAGACGGAAACCGTGAGGAGTTCAGGCTCCTCCTCCAGAACCTCAACCAACTTATCAAGGAAGCCGATCTGAAGCGGACTGAGTTGTACTATGAGCGCCTGAGGCAGCGGCTAAAGGCAGCTGAAGCGGAACACAGGCTGGCTTGTAGGGCAGCGCGTGAGGCAGCCGGATCTTTAGAAGCTGCCCGGAAGACTTACGCACAAGCCACCGGACAAGAGCAACGACTGTCCTCAGTAGTCCGACGCCTCGAGGAGTTACGGAGGAGGGAGATGGAACATCTCGAGCAGCTGAAGAAGACAGAGCAAGGAGAGTAAGAGATAGAGCAAGAAAAGGAAGAGGCGCGGTGAGATCCACGCGTGTGAGGCCCCGTGACCCGTTTTGGGCGCCACCACCGGCCGCGTTGGCGCTGGCTGGCGACGAGGCCCACGTGTGGCGCGTGGACGTGAGATCCGCTTACGCTCATAAGGACGACTTGTGGCGCGTCCTGGCAAGAGACGAACGGCAGAAGGCAACCGATCTACTTTTCGAGGGCGATCGGGAGCGGTTCGTCGTCTCTCGAGGGGTGCTGCGTGTCCTCCTGGGGCGCTACCTGTGTGTGCAACCTGGCAGCCTGGTATTTGGCTACAATCCGCATGGGAAACCCTTTCTCGTCGGAGCAGCCGGGGTTCGCTTTAGCCTGTCTCACTCGCACGGTCTGGTCCTCCTTGCCTTCGTTCGCGACAGGGATATTGGCGTAGACGTCGAGCTATTACGGGAGGATCTCGGGCTCGATGAGATTGCGGCACGTCACTTCTCGACTCGAGAGGTTGCCACACTCCGCTCGCTCCCCGACAGCTTGCGTAAGGAGGCGTTCTTCGCTTGTTGGACCCGGAAGGAGGCTTTCGCAAAGGCTAAAGGCAGAGGACTCACGCTCCCCTTCAACCGGTTCGAGGTTACCCTAACCCCAGGAGAGCCAGCGATGCTCTTAAGCGTCGAGGAGGACATTCGTGAGCCCTTCAGATGGGCTATGCAAAAGCTGGTTCCCGGTCCCGGCTACGCTGCCGCACTGGTCGTGGAAGAACACGCCGTGCGATCATCGTACTGGCAGTATACGGGGTGACGATAGCATTCGGCTTATCCGATAAGTCCGGTGCATTTTCATTCGATCATAGCCGGGACCGTCGGCATGGCTCCGATACTGAGCCTTCGGGCCGGACGGTGCAGCCGCCTCTCTTAAACGTACGGATAGCGGTGGCCGTTCCAATAGCCGACAGCACGTGTTATCGTCTCTCCTACCTGCTCCCAGGTTCGAAAGAAGCGCCCCTTGATGGCCAGGGACTTCAACGTCTTCCACTCCGGCTCGATGAGGTTGCGGCAAGCGGCGTATTTCGGCCGGAACACGAACGGAGCGCGTCGCAAGGCTGTTTTTGTGGGATTCAAACATCGGGCAGGGAGGGGACTGAAAGGTGATGGAGAGAGCGGTGATGACACACAACCGCTGGCGGGCTGTCGCTCCTCCCTGCCTTGCTGACCACGCGTCACGTTTCGACCCCAGATGCGCTATACCAATGGCGCGTCGATCGGCCTTCACCAACAGTTTTCGAAACGTAGATGGGAAGGCTCGAAGACGAACTCGGCTGTGGCCCGAGACCCCGTTGCGGGATCGCCCCACTCGGCTACACCACCAGCGATATAATCCGGCCTTCGGACGAAATGGGAGGGCTGGTGGGTAAGCGCGTAGTGATCACGACTTTTGGCTCTTTTGGGGACCTTAACCCCTACCTCGGCGTCGCCCTTGGCCTGAAAGCACGTGGGCACGACCCTGTGATCGCGACAGCCGAGTTCTACCGACGCTTCGTCGAGGCCGAGGGGGTCGGGTTTAGAGCGGTTCGCCCCGACCTCGATTCCCATGAGACTGGAGCGGTTCGTCGGATCAGGAACGTCAGGCGGACGCCCGGGTACCTCATGAAAGAGCTCCTCTTCCCGCGCCTGCAGGAGTCCTACGAGGACCTCTCGGAGGCGACGCGGGGAGCGGACGTGCTTCTGACCCACCCCCTCACCTTCGCCGGGCCACTCGTGGCCGAGAAGCTGAGCATCCCGTGGGTCTCGACCGTGCTTGCCCCTATCTCCTTCTTCTCGGCCCACGACTTCCCCGCCCTCCCCCTGCTCCCGCGCCTGGCAGTAGTGCTCCGGCGACTCGGACCCGGGGCGGGACGCGCCCTGGGTGGGCTGGCCAAGCGGGCCACGCGGCACTGGCCCGAGCCGGTTCGGCGGCTGCGGACGGAGATCGGTCTGTCCGCAGGTAAGCACCCCATACATGAGGGGCAATTCTCGCCCGAGCTCGTGCTCGCCATGTTCTCGCGCGTGCTCGCGAAGCCACAGCCGGACTGGCCACCGAACACCAGGATCACGGGACACGTCTTCTACGACGGATCAGGCCGCGACGGACTCTCCCCGGACCTCGAGCGGTTCCTCGCCTCGGGTCCGGCCCCGGTCGTCTTCACGCTGGGTACCTCGGTGGTGGGAAAGGGGCCTGCAGCAGACTCCTTCTACCGCGAGAGCCTGAAGGCCGTGCGGATGCTCAAACTCCGGTCGTTGTTTCTGGTCGGCAAGGACCCGAAGAGCCGCCTTCCAGTGCCGCTGCCCGAGGGAGTCGCGGCCGTCGACCACGCACCGTTCTCGAAGCTGTTCCCGCGGGCCGCAGCCGTGGTGCACCAGGGGGGAATCGGCACCATCGCTCAGGTGCTCCGCGCCGGGCGACCTCAACTCGTGGTCCCCTTCGCAGTCGACCAGCCCGACAACGCCCTAAGGGCCCAGAGGTTGGGGAGTGCGGAGGTGCTCTACCCGTGGCGCTATGCCGCCCCTCGCGCCGCTAGGCGCCTCGACGACCTCATAAGGAAACCAGGGTACGCCCGCCGGGCGGGGGAGATCGCCGGGCGGGTGCGGTCGGAAGACGGCGTCGGAGACGCCTGCGACGCAATTGAGGAGTTGTTCGCGAGTTCCTGACGAGGGAAAGCATCTAAATAGGGAGCAATCGTCGAGACGGCGTGTGACGCTTGGGAGCGGTCCCTGGGGCTCATGGCGCTGACGTGCGGAGAGCTGGAACTCTAGGGTTCGTGGGGCCCTCTTTCGCGGTGCTGCTGGCGGACCTGAGCCGCTCCCTCGATCTCTCGGCCCTCTGAAACTCGTCCTATCTGGGGAATAGTCGCCTCCTTCCCCGCCATGACCCTGGTAGGCATCGTCGCCGACCGTCTGGGACATCGCTGCTCCTGGTTATCCTTAGGACATGGAGGCTGGGTTCGCTTGGCCTTCATTGGGAAAGCTACGCATCGCGATGCGTAGCTTTGCTGCTCCTCTCCGCTGCTTTAGGGGATCACCACTTAGCCGCCCCTCGATCTGGCTTGTGGGCACAAGAGCATGCACCGCCCAGTGCGAACGGCTCCTGGGTGGGGAGCCTCTCCTGCGGCGAGCCGGTGGTTTCTTCGTAACACTTCCAGGGCCTAACGGGTTTCTCGACTGTGCCAGTCGTGTACGCCCATTCGAACCGGTCTGCGTACGCTGCGTTATCGCTCAAGTGTCCCTCCTAAGGTCATCGGAGTGCGTCCGGCACAAAAGCCGCATAACGGTGGTCGGTTCGCACGACTAGAGCGCTTTACGAACAGAGTGGGCCTCCGTGTTGACTTCCGTTCCCACGATGCTCTAGAAGTCGTTATGCTGCTCAGACATTGCGTGTCACCTCCCGGAATAGGTTATGAACGTAAACCTGATAACCAGTAGAAGATGACCAGGCCTCTAGGGGTAGTGTGAAACCCACCGATTACGGTTCCTCGCTACAACGTAAGATTCACCTTGTAGCCCCTGCTCTTAGAGAGAGCGTGTATCGGCTGGACCCCCATGAAAAGCCCGGGTAGGCTATCCTGCGGTTGTAAGCTAGCGTTGGTATAGAGACGTGGGTTGACGGAGAAGGATCGTGGGTAGCACTGCCACAGGAGCCAGGACCCCGAGTCGTACCTGGGCCGAGATAGACCTGGGCGCCGTGCGACACAACGTAAAAACCCTAAAACGCAGGGCCAAAGACTCGCGCCTGATGGCGGTCGTGAAGGCCGACGCCTACGGCCACGGCTCGGTGGAGGTGGCCCGCACATGCATCCAAGCCGGAGCAGACTCTCTCGCCGCCGTCACCGTCGAGGAGGGGGCTGAACTGCGGCGGGCGGGACTCGAAGCCCCGATCTTGGTCTTTACCGACCTCTTGCCGGACAGGCTCTCGCTTGCCGGGGAGCGCCGGCTGGCTGTGACTGCCCACTCTATCCCGAGCGCGAGGCGCATCACCGCCCACCCCCGTCTAGAGGCGCACCTGAAAGTGAACACGGGGATGAACCGCTGGGGCGTCCAGCCGTCTGAGGTGGGGGAGGCGCGCAAGCTTCTCGGCGCGCAACTCGCCGGCGTCTACACGCACCTCGCCTCAGCCGACTCCGACGAGGAGGCGACCAGACGCCAGATCGACTGCTTCGACTCCGTCCTCGCCGACCAACCCTTCGGCGGCGTCCTGGTGCACGCCGCGAACTCGGCTGCCACCCTCTGGCATCCCCGATCCCACTACGATTGCGTCCGTCCCGGCGTCGCGCTCTACGGGCTGCACCCCGCGGGCGACGAGGGTGACCCGGCGGCGGAGGACCTGCGGCCGACGATGGCGCTCAAGAGCTACGTCGCCGGCGTGCGGCGGCTTGCTCCCGGGGACGGGGTGTCCTACGGGCTGACCTTCAGGGCCGAGAAGCCGATGTTCGCGGCGACCGTGCCCGTAGGGTACGCGGAGGGCTACAGGCGGGCGCTCTCGGGGCGGGCTGAGGCCCTGATCCGGGGCCTGAGGCGCCCGTTGTTGGGGAGGGTGACGATGGACGCCTGCGTCTTCGGGGCCTGTGGCGAGGTCGAGGTTGGGGACGAGGTCGTGCTGCTCGGCCCCCAGGGCGAGGGGCGTATCACCGCGGAGGAGCTCGGCTCGCGCTCAGGCACGATAAACTACGAGATCACCACGGGGATAAACCCCCGCCGCGTCGAGAGGAGCTACAGGGATGTTCGAGGGACTTAAGTGGAAGTCAGCCGCCAGGCGGTCGGCGATAGTCATAGCGATCTACCTCGGCCTGCTCTACATCATTGGCATCGCCTTCCCCGGGTCCAACTTCAGCCTGGACAGCAGGGCCCAGATCTTCAGCCTCCTCATCAACGCCGCCCTGTTCTTCTTTATCTTCACGTTCATCTACGCCTTGATCGAGCGAAGCAGAGACAGGCGCACGGCCCAGGCCAGCAAACAGAAAAAGCCGGGAAAGCCATCCCAAAACGGAGGCGATTCCGAGGACGACTCTCCGCTGAAGGGACGTCCTAACCCCAACACGAGCCGCAAAAAATCCCGCCGCAGACGCTAGAGCATTTTGGCAAGAACGAACACCTGAAATGCTGACCGGCTGAAACGCGGTCGTGTAGAATCGCGCCGAAGGCGTGGAGGCATTGCAGACGCCAGGGAGGTTTGAGCTTTTGGACATCAAGAGGGCGAGGAGGGACCGTTGGATCAGGGGCGTCTGCGGCGGCGTGGCCCACGCTTACGGTTGGAACTCTAACCTGGTGCGGCTCGTCACGGTGGTGATCGCCGTGATCATCCCCGGCCCGAGCACGCTGCTGGCCTTCGGGCTCTACCTGTTGCTGAGCCTCGTCCTCCCAGAGAGCGAGGAGTTCTAGGCGCTTGGAGTTCGCGGAGGCCCAGAAGGAGGCCCTGGGCTGCGCGAGGTGCGGGCTCTGCCACTCGAGGACGCAGGTCGTCTTCGGCGAAGGCCCGCTAAACGCCGCCCTGTTCATAGTCGGCGAAGCCCCGGGCTTTAACGAAGATAGGGAAGGCAAGCCCTTCCAGGGGGCCTCGGGGATGCTACTAGATCGGGTGCTTGAGTCCCTGGGCCTCGGACGCGAGAGGGTCTACCTGACCACGCTGAACAAGTGCCGCCCGCCTGGGTCTCCGCCACGGTATCCCAAGCCCTCCGAGGTTAGCGCCTGCCGGCCCTACCTCGTCTCCCAGCTCAAAGCCGTCGACCCGAAAGTCGTCCTGGCCCTCGGCGACCTGCCGAGCCGGGTACTCACGGGTAAAAAAGAGTCCGCCTCGCGCATCAGGGGGCGTGCGATCCCGGTTGACGGACGCTACGTGTTCCCGACGTTCTCCCTCCAGCGGGCGCTCTACACCCCCGCCGACCGGGATCTCTTCATCTCCGATTTCTCCCGCCTGCCGGAACTCCTGGAGGCGGAGAGGCCCTCCACCTACGAGACCCTGAACGTTACCCGCTCCCCCGAAGCCGAGCGGGAACCCGTCCAGCCGGGGCTCTGGTAGAGCCCCGAAGTTCTTTCGTGACGTTTGAGGGATTAGTGGAGGCCGCGCTAGAGAGGCTGGCATCGAAGGTCGCACAAACGCTCGGGCCCGGCGACGTCGTCGTGCTCTCCGGCGAGGTCGGCGCCGGCAAAACCACCTTCGTCCGGGCCGCAGCCCTCGCTCTAGGCGTCACAGACAGGGTAACGAGCCCGACCTACCAACTGGCCCGCGGCTACGAAGGACTCAGGGAAGGACGACGCGTGGTCGTGAATCATTTGGACCTGTACCGCCTGGAGGGGATCCAAAGCCGAGACGTACTCGAGCTCGACGACTACCTGGAACCGGAAGCCGTGACGTTTATCGAGTGGGCTGACCCGGCCCTGGACGCGATCGAGAACCCTTCCCTCGTCCACATCTCCCACGAGACCCCGACCACGCGGCGCGTTAGCCTGGAAGGACCCATACAGGAGCGTCTGTCATCGTGTTGATCCTGGCGCTCGACGCTTCGACCCCCGTAACCACCGTCGCCCTGTCCCGCGACCGCGAGATCCTCGCGGAGGTCTCGACCACCGGACGTGGCGCATCCGAGACGCTGCTCTCCGCCGTACAACATGCCGTCGACCTCGCCAGAGAGGAACTCGGCTCCGTAGAACTCATCCTCGCCGGGGTCGGACCTGGAACGTTTACGGGAATCCGCATAGCGGCCGCGACGGCCCGCGCGCTCTCCGCCGGCACCGGCATCGCCCTCGCGAAGAACTCCACCCTCGATGCTCTCGCCGCCCCCGCGCTCTCGTGCTCATCAGACGTGCTCGCGGTACTCGATGCCAGGAGGGGACAGGTTTTCGCCCGCAGGTTCTCCGAGGCCGGACCACCAACCGGCATCTACTGTGTAAAGCCTGAAGAATTGTCGGCGGATGGAGAACCGGTCCTCGTCGGCGACGGCGCCGTGCGTTACCGTGAAGTACTCTCCGAACTCGGGCGCATACCGCCCGACGGTTCCCCGCTTCACAGGGTCACAGCGGCAGGGCACGTCGTCTCGGCCGACCTCGCTCCCGTAGGTCCGGAAGACCTCGTGCCCATCTACGTCCGCGAGCCTGACGCCGAGGTGAGGCGCGACCTGAACCCGTGGAGCTGTCCTTGAGCGAGGCGGGGCCGCACCTGCGCAGGATGAGGGACAGGGATCTCCCGTCCGTCATGGAGATCGACGCCCTTTGTTTGGCCAGACCGTGGAGCGCGGCGATCTGGCGCGGTGAGCTGACGAGCCCCTACGGACTCTACCTCGTGATCGAAGACCTTGGCGAGGTCTCTGGCCACATCGGGGTGCGTCACGTTCTGGGCGAGCTTCACATCACAACGATCGCCGTCAGGCCGGAGTACCGCCGTCGCGGGCACGCCCGAGCCCTGGTCGGCGCTGCCCTCGCCGCGTATCCCAAAGCCAATTACGTGCACCTCGAAGTACGCCCGACCAACGGGGCTGCGATCTCGCTCTACGAGTCTCTCGGCTTCAGGATCACGGGACGCAGGCCGCGCTACTACGGCGACGAGGACGCGTTGCTCATGACCCTGAACCTTGCTCAGGATCGTCTTTAGAACGTCGGCGTTCCTCGCGATTTCTCCGGGCTTCCTCCCTGCGGCGTTGCAGCCCTTCCGGAGGCTCGAAGGGTTTCAGCAGCAACAGGGCGGGTGCCAGGCATGCCAGAAACGAGACGAAGATGCCGCCCGCGATCACGGGGTCTACCGGGCCCCTGAAGACGTAGATCACGAACATCGCCAGCATCACCAGCGCGATGGCTGCGAAGAGTAGTGAGAACGTGCGCATAGAGCAAGTATAGACCGACGATGGAAAAAAGGACCGCCGGGGAGGATGTTAGAATCCCCGCCCCCCGACCCGTCCTGTAGCCGGGCTCCCTCCGTCTCTACCCGGTGACAGTTGGGGCAGAGCGTGATCGTGTTCTCCGCGGTGTAGGGACCTCCGGGGATGATCCGGTGGAGGTCGCAGCGGGCTTCGCGCCAGCCGCAGCGCTCGCAAGCGTCCTTACGAAGCCTCGCCTTCCTCCGCTCCTTGTAGGTCAGGCGATGCGTTCCGTGGCCGCTGGATCTGCGGTCGAAGAGCTTGCCGGAGTGGTGAGCACAGTAGGCCTTGTAGCGCTGCTTCCCGTTCTGCCACCCCTTCTTTGCTCACGGCTTGTCGTAGCCCGGCTCCACGCACTCGCCAGGGCCGTAAGCCCTGTATCCTTTGCTCACGCTGGACCTCCTTGCAGGTCTAGAGCCGAGGGGCGTTGGCGCACCGCGTCCGGCATCTCTCTGCCTATCGTAGCCGAACGTGGCTTAGGTAAAAGAAAAGCCCGGTCGGGGGAGGATGGGGAGAACCGACCGGGTTCACGGGCCACGCGTCCCCAGATAGGAGAACGGCGGTCCTTGCAAAGCAGTGTAGCCGAGGGGAGGGATCTTCCCCACCCCCAGATCCAGCCCACAAAAAGCTTCCCAGTCAGCCTGGCCAAAGCGACCGTTCACCGAGGATGACTTGCGTTTTCTGCGCTCGTATCGGGGGCTCGTTCACAATCCGCCCTGTTTCTGCGCTACGAATGGTGCAAAATACCCTGCAAGACGTTGCAACGGTCGCGTAAGGGGGGTGAACCGAAATTGACCCGCAGGTGCTGGTAGTACGCGTCCAATAGAATACCTGAAGGACGAGCTGGGGTCCGAGGCCTATGTGGCCCCGCGACGTTCTTTGTCTTATACTGCTCGGGATGCTAGGAGTGCAAAAGACTACCCGTGCGGCGGTGATCGGTCGTTAACGTGCCGAGCAAGCCCCTCAAGCGACCGGCGGCAGCCCGCGCCTACGTCGGAGGCGTGATTGTCGTCGCCACCATCGCCCTTACGTTGTGGGCCGTCTTCGTCGGGCTGTCCCTGGTTTACGCGACGCTGCTTATAGGACTCGCGCTGGGCGTTTTGAGTGCCGGGGCGCGCTTCTTGCCGGTGGGCTTCGGGCTGGGACGGGCTTCCTTCGACGCGGGTGATGTACCCATCTTCGCGGCGCTAGTCCTCGGCGGCCCTGCCTGCGCCCTTCTGGCAGCCGTGCCCTCGGCGGCCCACCGAGATCCCTCCCGGACATCATTCATGGGAGCAATCCACATCTTGCAGGTCCTGGCCGGCTCCCTTGCTTTCGCGCTGTTTTGTCCCGAACCACTGCTTGTGGATTCCCAGTTTTCCGTTCCGCTTGTGTCGGGTACGCTGGTTGCCGGGTTCGCGTTCTTCGGTCTGGATGCCCTGATCGGCCCGACGCTCATGCGCCTGAAGTACGGTCTCTCGGTGCGCGAAATCGTACAGGAGATAGTGGCGCCCGCCCTGCCGTCGGATGCCCTGGCGATCACGACGACGCTTGCCACCGCGCTCGCGGTAACCTCTTTCGGGCCTACCGCGGCGGTCTCCCTCTTCGCCGGTGCAGCCTTGTCGTTGGCCGCGGTCAACCTCGTTAGGGACAACCGCAAGAAGGTATTGAGGCTTGCCTCGGAGAACGAGGCGCTGAAGGAGGCTCTGCGCGAATCCAACCTGGAGATCGCCTCTCGGCTCGTCGGCAGGCTCGGGCAGCGCGACGGGCACGCGGCGGCCCACGCCGCCGCCTCTGCCGTCTACGCCGCCGACATCGCCAGGGAGAGCGGCCTCGACGAGGGACGCTGCCGCGAGGTGCGCCTGGCCGCGCTTCTGATGGACGTGGGGCTCCTCTGGGTACCCGACGACGTGCTTCTGGTGCCTGAAGAGAGGCTCAATTCGCTTGGCAGGATGCACCTGGAAGAACACCCCGTCGCGGGCGAAGAAGTCCTCTCCGGCCTGCCCGGCCTCGGGGAGGCAGCCCGGTGGGTACGTTGGCACCACGAGCGGCCCGACGGCACGGGTTACCCGGACAGGCTCAAAGGTGCCTGGGCCCCGCAAGAGGCCAGAATCCTGGCCGTCGCGTCGTTGTACGCCTCGCTCGTCCTCGACGGTCCGAGCGCCCCGGCGCTCCATCCCACCGAAGCACGACGGGTCCTGGTCGCCGGGATCGGCACGGCCGTAGACGAGGGTGTCGCGCGAATCCTGCTGCGTTTGCTGGCCACCGAAGACGAGTCCTACGCGTCGGCCTCTGACGAACGCTTCGTGTTCCAGGGCGTGACCAGCGTAGATGGCAGGGGAAGCGTAGTCACAAAGTCTTCCCCGCTCCACGGACAGACCACACCTTACTGAAAGCTAGTAGCCAAAGGCAAAAAGCTGAAGGCTGATTGCTGACCGCTCCAGGTGCTATAACCGATCCGTGATCCTTGCGATAGAAACCTCCTGCGACGACACCTGCGCGGCGATCGTCGAGCCCGACGGGCGTCGCGCCCTCTCCAACGTCGTCCACACCCAGACCGAGCACGCGCGCTACGGCGGCATCGTGCCCGAGGTCGCCTCGCGCGCCCACCTAGAACGGCTCGACGGTGTGGTCGAAAAGGCGCTCTCTGACGCGGATCTCTCCCTCGACGAGATCGGCAGCGTGGCCGTCACGACGCGGCCAGGTTTGATCGGGGCCCTCCTGGTTGGCGTCGCTGCCGCCAAGGGACTCGCCTACGCCCGCAAACTACCCCTCGTGCCCGTAAACCACCTGGAGGGTCACGTCGCCGCCGCGTACCTCGCTGACCCCTCGCTGGAGCCGCCGTTCGTGGCCCTGATCACCTCCGGCGGGCACACGGCCCTCTACTCCGTGACCACCGACCGCAACATGAACCTCCTCGGCGAGACGCTCGACGACGCCGCGGGCGAAGCCCTCGACAAGGGCGCCAGGATGCTGGGCCTCGGCTTCCCCGGCGGACCGGAGATCTCCCGCACCGCCCGTCACGGAGACCCGGGCCGCCACGACTTCCCCATCGGCCTCCGAGACAGAAACAACCTCGACTTCAGCTTCTCCGGCCTCAAGACGAACCTCCTCTACAAACTGAAGGCCATGGACCGGGAGCAGCTCCAGGAAGAGCTACCGCACCTGGCCGCCGGTTACGAGGCCGCCGTAGTCGAGGCACTCTCACGCAAACTACTCCGCGCCATAGACCTCTACGATGCGCCCGCCGCCGTCGTAGCAGGCGGGGTCGCGGCCAACGCCTCCCTGCGCCGGACCCTCGAACGAGAATGCGCAAGAACCGGAACCAGACTCATCATCCCTCCGCCCGACCTATGCACAGACAACGCCGCCATGATAGGCGCCGCTGCTCCCCACTCAGCCGCAATCGCCTATCCAGAGTACCTCAGCGTTTCAGCACGCTCCGGCTGACGCCTCCGCTTTCAGCACGGTGCCTTTGGCACCTTGTCAGCACGGCGGCTCCGCCTCCTTGTCAGCATTTCAGTTAACTTTGTCGATAGTTAGCCGACTAACTACCTTGATGAGACCTATCACGCACTACCAGGTTCGCTAGCGTCGATGGGGCCAAGGACATCCTGGCTGACGGGCTGACAAGCGGTGGCCGTAGGCCGGAGCGTACTCTAATCGCGAAGCGTTGCGAGCACGCGTTCGCGTTCTTCGCCGGTGAGAACGGCGCTCTTGGCGCATACTGTGCAGGTCGCGTGCAGGTTCTCGGGATGCTCTTTGAGGTAGAGGAGCATTATCTTCTTCGGGACGCGGTAGAGGATGTGCTCGGTGTGGGCTTCGCAGCGCTCGCAAAAGCGCGTCTCGCGGCCCAGTTCCTTGGGCAGGCGGCTCAGGCTCGGTATTCGGTCGGTACGGAAGATGCTCACGTTTGAATTGTAACCCCACCAGGCATATACTCTGCGTCGGCACTCAAGTC
>DATDKB010000445.1:0-2564 GCA_036520255.1 Rubrobacter sp.
CTCATTCTCCTCCGACATAGCGAATCCTCCTTGTGTGTTCTGTCCCTAAAGCCCACCGTGATGATGGCACCTTTTGTGCCGTGGCGCATCCTCCGCCGGCTTATTCACCGGAGTGCGTGGAATAGGTCTTCTCGGAAGTTGCCCTAGCCCTTGTGTATCTTCATACTTAGATCCTGTTAGCTAACTGGCGGGGCTGACGAGTCCCGCCCTCCGTAAGGAGGGAGCGCTTATGAAGCGCATCCTAATGTTGGTCGTGGTGGCGTTAGTTATTACCCTTCCCTAGCTTGGTGCGCCGCACCCCACGCCCGAGTAGGTGACGGAGCGAATGAGGCCATTATGCCAATCGCAATCTAGCGAGGAGCAATGAACCTGTCGCATCGCATCGTAAGGAGATCCAGACCCTGGTGCGTCGAGCACCGCGAAGCAACGTATCGAGGACCAGGCCAACGGTAGTCTTTGGCTAAAAGAGGAGGACGCGTGATGAAAGCGGTAGTCATTAAGGAGCCGAACGGCGAGGTAGCCGTCGAGGAGCGCGAGAGGCCCTCCCCCGGCCCAGGTCAGGTCCTGATCCGGGTCCACGCCTGCGGCGTCTGCCACAGCGACCTGGCCCTTTTGCAAGGCGCCTTCCCATTCGCCCAGTTCCCGATCGTACCCGGCCACGAGGTCGCTGGCGTGGTCGAGGAGGTCGGCGAGGGCGTCGCGTGGCCGGAGACGGGAGCCCGTGTCGGGATGCCCTGGCTCTACTCCTCGTGCGGCCATTGCGAGCAGTGCACGCGCGGCGATGAAGTAATGTGCCAGGTAGCCCCGCAGGTGACCGGCATCACCACCGACGGCGGCTACGCGGAGTTCATGCTCGCCCCCGCCGCCTACGTCGCCCCCATCCCCGACGCGCTGGATTTCGCCGACGCCGCTCCCCTCATGTGCGCCGGCCTGACCGTCTACAACGGCCTGAGAAACGCCGGCTTCGAGCCGGGCGACAGGGTGGCCGTGATCGGGCTCGGGGGCTTGGGGCACCTCGGTGTGCTCTACGCGAAGGCGATGGGTGGCCGCGTCGCCGTCCTCTCCAGCAGCCCGGACAAGGAGGACGAGGCCAAGGAGCTCGGCGCCGAGCGGTTCATCTCCGAGAAGGGCACAGCGCTCTCCGAGGCGCTCCTCGACTGGGAGGGCGGGGCGAACGTCATCCTCGCTACCGCTCCGTCCACGAGGCCGATGACCGACGCCCTGCCCGGCCTCGCGCCCGACGGCACGCTCGCGGTCCTAGGAGCCGCGGCGGGTGAGATCTCCGTGGGCCCGATGGACCTGATCGGGTCGCGCCGTCACCTTATCGGCTCCCCCTCCGGCTCGCGTAAGGACATCCGTGACGCCCTCCAGTTCGCCGTCAACCACGACGTACGTCCCCACATTAGCAGCCGGCCCCTCGAAGACGCCGCCGACGCCCTCAACGAGATGCACGGGGGCGGCCTGCGCGGCCGCATCGTCCTGATGGTGGCGTAGGCGAAGAGCGGTTGGGCCGGCCCTAGCCTACGGTCGGCCCTTCTTCATGCCCTATTCACTGAAGTGCGTGGAATGGGTCTTCTCGGAAGTCCACATACGAGATCTGCATATCCCCGGTCTTATGGCGCAAAGCCAGGCCACGCTGGCCTTCGCACAATGGGGGACGTCACCGGAGGGTCCCCATTCCCCTCCAGGCTGGTATCAAAGCACATGACCTCCGCGAAGAAAACGCCCATTTGGAGCATATTCAAGGGTTGATCAGAGCGTTACAGCGCGTTACAATCTCAGTGTTGAGCCGGGCTTGATTGTATCCCCCTCCGAGGCGGCCCGGCTTTTCTCTTGCCTGTGTTCCGGTCCTATGCAGGCGGGTGGACACCGGGTGGGTCGTGCTCACCGCGGAGAACGACTACGGCGGGCTCGAGGACTACTTCGTCGTGCTGTGCCGCCGGTGCAAGGAGGGGGCGTAGTGAAGCTTTTGGGGTCGGCACACGTATTACTAGGGGACTAGGGGAGGCGTAGTGAGTGGGCGGGCGGATAGAAGTGGAGGTAGCGGGGATGAAACCGCATATCGAATTCGTGGCCTTTGTGCTGATAGTGAGCGCGGTCGTGTTGCTCGTGTACCTGTTCCTCTAGCTTAGACAACCCTCACGGGCGGTTTCTGTCTCTACCATCCTCCCTTCGCCGCCCGATTCCCCCGGTCCGTTGGGTTCCCTTCCTCCCCCAGCGGGCCGGGCCTTTTCGCGTTGCGGGCCGGTCCAAACGCCTAGGGGCTTGTGCGCGCACAAAATGTTTGTAGCCTCCCCTGGGCCGCCGCGTCCTTACTGTGTTGGACCGGCTCTATGCACCCTACTGCGTGGAATAGCCCTTCTCGGAAGTCCAGATTCATGATCCTGAATATCCTTCCCTATCGGGGTGGGGCAATACCGCTTAGCCCCCCCGATGCATAGAAGCCAACACAAGATGTAGTGGGTGCCCTCAGAGGCGATCCTCGTGGCTCTCAGCAGGGACAGGTTAGCGTGCGGATTCGGAGGTTTATCCTGCGCCTCGCCGGGTACAAGATTCTCGTCGGA
>DATDKB010000446.1:0-4745 GCA_036520255.1 Rubrobacter sp.
CGGCTCGGCTACCGTGATGCCGTCCCGGCTGTCGGCCCCGAAGCCAGCGTCCCAGAGTGCGCTAAGGAGCCGGTAGCCAGACTTGCCAGACCGTAGCCTACGCACCTTGCCGATCAGCGTAACCATTTCTGGCGCAGCGTCTGGCCGCTCTACCTTGACGTCGTATTCGATCACGCAGCGCCGTCCCGGTTTATATCGGGTTACCCGAATCGTCTGCAGGTGAAAGAGGCCACTCTGGCCAGTCAGACGCCCGAGACGTCCACCAAACCGCCTTCGCACCTCCGTCGGATCAAGCGCTGCCGCGAGAGAGGACATCGCCGGGTCGTTGGTAACGTCGAGCGGGTCTATTACCGTAACATCCGCCGCGCGCCCCCTCATCTGGTCCCCCGGGCCGCTATAAGGTGCCTTGCGAGCTCGACCACACGCTCTGCGTTGTGGTCCCACGTGTAATGGTTGTGGATCTCCTTTGCCGCTACCCAGCCCAGGCGCCGGCGCAGGTCCGGATCGGTCAGCAACCGGTCGCAGGCCGCGAGTAATGCGTCTTGCTCGCCTGGTGGGTATAGCAGACCCGTCTCGCCGTCTCGCACTATCTCCTCGATCTGTCCCAGTGCCGCTGCTACAACCGGTACCCCACAGGCCATGTATTCGAAGAGTTTAAGGGGAGAGAAGTAGAAATCATGATCGGGGCGGGAGTAGGGGGCCAAGGCCACGTCGAACTGACGGACCAAGGCCGCCACCTCCTCGTGTGCCAACCACCCCGTGAACACCGCGTTCCGCGCTAGCCCCCGCTCTCGTAAGTCGCGCTCCAGCTCGCCGCGCAGAGGACCGTCTCCGGCGATCACCAATCGCAGGTTCGGGTGTCGCTGGGCCAGCCTCTCCAGCAGTGTCGGCATGACCTCTACCCCGTGCCAGGGTCTCAAGCCCCCGACAAACCCCAAAACAGAATCATCGCCCAGCCCCCAACGCTTCCTAACGTCCGGGTCGGGTTCGGCCGGCTTGAACAGTTCGGCATCCACCCCGTTGGGAACAACGTGCACCCGATCCGGCTCTGCTCCGAACGAAACCGCGTAGTCGCGCAGTGGGCTCGAGACGGCGAGCACAGCGTCGGAGTGCGAGAGCGCCCAGCGCTCCGCCCTCGCAGCCAAATCTCCGAGCCCGGTGGCCCGGTAGGTGGCTTGCTCCAGGGACAGCGGTGAGTTCAGCTCCACGATCAGGGGGCGTCCCAGCTCGCGAGCGAGCAGAACGCCGGCGGTCGAGTACAGAGAGGCGCGTTCGTAGATGAAGTCTGGGGCGTGGTTCTCGAACCGGCGCTTGAGCTGCGCCGCGAGGTCTCGATCGTAAAGTATGCGGCGTAGTTCTCCCGGCAGAGAGTCCTCGGTCCCCAGAGTCTCGTTGAACGCCTTTAGCGCGTAGAAAGCGGAGACGACGGCCGGGGCGGGCGGCATGTGCAGTAGACGTGACTCCAGTTTCGCCGGCTCCTCCCACGGAGATTTGTTGAGGAGCGGAGCCGCCAGCACGACGGAGTGCCCCGCCCGGCCGAACGCGGCTATTAGCTCGCGCACGTGCACGGAAGCCCCTTTTCGTCCGAGAACCGGGATGCCGAGGTCGGGACAGAGGTACAGGATCCTCACTTCAGAAGGCCCGCTGGGCAACACCCGCGTAGTGCGCTGTACCGGCGGTTTGGAATACCTCGCGCAGCTGCGCGGCGTTGTGGTTGACGTCGAACTCTTCCTCGACCAGACGCCGCGCCCTATCGGCGAGCCGGACGCGCAGATCAGGCTCCTCGAGCAGCCGTCCGATGGACCCGGCAAGTGCGGCGGGATCCCGCTGAGGCACCATGAGCCCCGTCTCTCCGTCGCGTATTACCTCCGGGATTCCGGTTACGCCGGTCGAGACGCAGGGCGTGCCCAGGGCCATCGCCTCCAGGAGGACGGTCGGCAGGCCGTCGCGGTTCCCATCGGCACCGACGACGCACGGCGCGGCGAGCACCGCTGCGCCCTGGACGAGCCGGACCAACTCACTCTGGGGGCGGGGTCCGAGCAGCTCGACCCGATCTTCGAGGCCCAGGCCCGCGATCCGCGCCCTCAACTCTACCTCTTGCTCGCCGGCACCGACGATCCGGCAGGTGAACCTGCGACCCTCGTCGGCGAGGATGGCGCAGGCTTCGATCAGGTCGACGAAGCCCTTTTTCTCGACGAGCCGTCCGACCCCCACGATCCGGGGCGGTCGCTCGCGCGGCGACCGGTACGGGAACCGTTCGAGGTCCAGACCGTTGTAGATGCGCCGAACGTGCCGCGCTGCGGGACCGTAGCTTTCGCGCAGGTACGCGATGTTGAAGTCGCTCACTGTGACGGCGATCGCCGCGTCGGCGAGTTTGCGGCGCAGGTCGGCAGGCCGGACGCTCTCGTGGAAGATATCCTTGGCGTGGGCGGTGAAGGTGTAGGGCAATCCTGCGAACCGGGCGGCAAGCCGCGCCACCGTCGTGGCCGCCGTGGCGAAGTGCGCGTGCAGGTGGGAGATGGCTCTCAGGCGTGCCTCCCGGGCGAGCACCACGGCTTGGTAGACGTAGCGGACGTCCTCGCCCCGCGCCGCCTCAAGGGAGAGCCATCCATCCGGAAAAATCTCGCCGGCCTGCTCGAGCACCGACCAGAATTCCGCGACCTTCAGCCCCTTGGACGGCAAATAGGTTACCGGCGCCCGTACCCGGGAGATGACGTCCTGGAAGTGACCGTCTTCTGGCGGCAGCACGGAGAAGATCTCGAGTTCCACCCCGGCGGCTTCGTGGGCCAGTATCTCGTTGACGATAAACGTCTCGGAGTAACGGGGGTAGCGTTTGACCACGTACCCGATCTTCACGCCCTTACGCTCCTACAGCCAACGCGCGTTTTTCGGCCAAGCTGGCAGAGATAAGCTTCACGGCCCGAGCCGCGCCGGAGAGATCCACCTCGGCTTTGGGCGCGGTGGAGGGGTCACGGCGCATCAGTTCTTCCACCTTGCTCCGCATCAGAGGAGGGGTGAGGTCGCGGGGATGTATCATCTCTACCAGCCCCAGGCTCGCCAGCCGCTTGGCCCGGATCAGCTGCTCAACCCGGGGCTCGACGCGCGGAACGATGAGCGCCGGCTTGCGGGCCGCCAGCAGCTCGGTCGTAGTATTGTAGCCGCCCATGGCCACGACCGCCCTGGCTCCCCGGATCAAGCGTTCCATGTCCGCGCGGAACTCCAAGACCCTCGCGCGAAGACCCCGAGATAGCCGCTCTACCGTCCTCTTAGATTCCTCATCCATCAGCGGCCCCGTGACCACGATGGATTTAAAGGAGGGGACCGGTTCCCTCAGGGATTCTAGGTAATTGCTTATGAGGTGGAAGCCGTCGGCCCCACCGCCGGCGGTCACCAGCACGTACCCAGGCCTAAACGGCATGTCGTAGGCATCTCCGAGCGTCGAGTCGCGACCGACGTAACCCACGTAATAGCTGCGACGGAGGATGGTGGTCGGGAGGCCATACTCGGGCAGCGGATCGTACACCTCGCGGGGCCCATATACCAGGATAAGGTCATAGTACCTTTCGATGGCTTCGGTTATATGGTTATCTCGCCAGTGCCGGCGGATGCGGTCGGGGTCATCCAACACATCCCTTAGGCCCAGAATAGTGAGCGCTGACGGACGCTCGTCGTGGAAATACTCTAGCGTACGGGACACCTCGCGCTTCATCCCTAACGGGGCCTTGTCCACTATGAAAGCATCGGGGCTGAACGATTCTGCCGCGTTCAAGATCAGGCCCGAACGCAGTTTTCTTAAGTGTTCGAACTTGATTGGTAACCTGCCGGGCTTGTAGACGCCGTTTGAGACTTTCACCGCCGACGGCAACTTCACTATGTCTATTCCCTGAGGCATCCGGAAGGCGCTAGACACCGTTGAACCCGTGAGGATCAAAACACCCAGGCCAGGGTCGTGCTCGACGAAGGCTTCCGCCAGCGAGAGCGTGCGCCGCAGGTGCCCGAGCCCGTAGGAGTCATGCGAATACATGAGTATTCTTGGTTTGCTATCCACCCCTAGCACCCCTTCTGACGTTAATAGCTAGCGACTTGTATGTACCAAAGTATGCTGGGCAGGGCATCCCCTAAATGAGTGATTTTTGCTGCATGCGCTTTCTTTCTGGTGCTTTTGGTCTCTACTCTCTTTGTAACAAAACCTTCTCTTGTTGGAACGATACTTGAGGTTGCTCTCGTAGGATGATCCTCGGGAAGCCCTCCTTTGGTCGGTGCCTCTTCTCGCGACTGCATGCCGACGCTTGAGGGAGGCGTACTTGCGGACCTCCTCCTCACGCTTGCTTGGTTGCTAGGGGCGGAGTCGCCGAAAAACATCTTGTTGAGTAGTGGCACGCGGCGCGGGGACTCGTATCCGCTGGGCACACAGCCTCTCCTCTTTTCGGTGTTTCCGGAATGCAGTCGATCCTCTGCTTCGCGTGTAGGCGGAAGCGGGGAGCTCCTTACAGCCGGAACACCCCTAGAAAGGGTAACCGGTCCTCACGGGTGCCGCCCACCACCCCACCAACGACGCCCAACAAGGAGGAGCACGATGCTCCTTGGCCTTGAGCGTTGCTGAAAAGCCATCTGGCGGTCAGCCCGAAGAAGGAGGCCGCCAGGAAAAGCATCGTCAGCAGCCCAGCGTTGACCGGGCTGTCATCTGTCGCCTCCTTCGCGGGCGCGAAGAAGAGGGGGGTTCCGTCTTGCGGGGGAGCGTTCCC
>DATDKB010000447.1:0-9421 GCA_036520255.1 Rubrobacter sp.
TCGAGCTCAAACCCCTTAACGGCGATACAAAAACCGACCAGAACGACTTCTTCAGGGTGACCGTCGAGGAGCAGCCCCGAGGTTAAGGCCGAGGTCCGGTTGGCGGGGCCGCACCGAAGGAGTAGCGGGGCGGCTCCGCTAGTGAGTGGGGCCCGCCAACCGGTAAGGGCAGGCAGTGGCGGACCCTAAGGGCAACGGCAAGCACGACGTTGTCAGCGGTTACGCAGGAAGCGTATCCAGAAACAACCGGATAAGAAGCATAAGTGTAAGAAGGTAGGGAGGGTCAGAACAGTTCCACCTCCGGCTCGCAGCTGCACAGGTGGTACTTCAAGGTAAAAAACTAAAGCGCTGAAGTAGTCGACAGCCGTAGTGGAGGACCGGGGTGTAGCAGCCTCGGTCCTTCTTCTTGTCCTTATCCACCCAACGTCCCCTAGGCGGGCGGGGTCTTCAGTAGTTGTCTGAGAGTGCCGTCAGGTTTGAGGTAGCGGTAGAGTGTGGCTCTGAAGACGCCCACCGCCTCGCACACCTCCGCGATCGGCGTTTCCCTATCCTTCATTAGCCGGGCGGCGACCCCGCTGGAGAGCCGCATGTACTCCTCGTGGGTAAGGGTCCTGCCCACGCCGTTACCGGTGCTTAAGAAGAAGATGGCGATTGCCGCCAACAAAGCCAGCGCACCCCCGCCCACCATCAGGAATAACATCGGGACTGCACTGCGCATATCCACCCCCATACTGTAGCGAAGGCGCCTCTGCGGGGCAAAGGATGGGGGCCGACGGCAATAAGGAGGGGGGTGAAAATCCGTCGGCCCGCACTGTGATGCGTGTTCTGTTATACGGGGGCGGGTCCGGAATCACTCACGGCGACGCTCAACTAGTAGTATAGGGTTGTGGCGCACGCCTTCGCTAGCTACCTCGCGGTACGCTTCGCAGCCAGAACCTAGAGCGGGTCGGGTCCGAGGGGTCCTGGCCTTTATAATGCCCTTGGGCCGCGCCCGCACTGGAGGAAGGTATCGAGTTCGTTAAGCCCGGTAGAGAGCCGGTCCACGAATCGATACGCGGCGCATCCGGCGACGGCGAACCTCTCATGAAAGCCGCCAAGCACAGGCTGCGCGTATCCCCGCGAATGGCGTACCCGCGATGAAACCGGCGTCTCACCACCGGCTTCCAGGAGGCCCTAAACCTGCCGGCCGCCGCCGAAAAAGGCGACCTCCCATGAACTGGGCGTGCCCAGGGCGGGTATACCGTTCGCAAGCGTTTGCGAACGGCGTACCCGCCGTGAAAACAGATCGGATGACGGTGGTCCCGGAGTGATCCTGTCCCCCGTGTCCCCGTTCCCCTAAAAACGGCGTACCCCCTATGAAATAACCAACATCGCGGCCCGGACGAGAAGGGCGTACCCCCCGGGAACGATCGGCGTACCCCCCGAGAACGATCGGCGTACCGTCCAGGAAAGGAGGCGTACCGCCCGGGCGAGAAGGGCGTACTCCTCGTGAAAAGACGGCGTACTCTCCATGAAAAGACGGCGTACTCTCTGGGAATGTCCGGCGAATTTTTCCTGCAAATCGCAAAAGTTCTCTCTCGCCCGGTGCCGACACCGCTGTATGTTTTAGTGTTTAATGCTCCTGATAGTTTCCAGGAGGGGAAAGTTATTGATGACGAACAACGGCGCCAGGGAGATGACCCTCTTCGACGCGGAGAATGGGCCCCTCATCCGCGTGGAGGTGAACATGGAGGAGCTCCCGCTCTTCCTATTCAAGAGCCGGGAGCGCGTAGAGGCGAGTCTGGAGAGCCGCAACACTATCATCACCGCCGAAGGCCAGGAGATCCACCAGTATGTGAAGGTCACGGGAGGCAGGGAACTGGGACTACCGGGACCGGCCGACCGCGATGTGTACGTGGCGGCCATGCGCCACGTACACCAGCAGGGAGGTATGCCGCCAGACGGCAGGGTGGCGTTCACGATATACGGCTTGTTGAAGCTTATGGGCAAGAACCCGAAGGCCGGAAAGAATCAGAAGCGCACTCGGGAGAGCATCCGGCGCATCGCGACGACTGACGTGTGGGCGGAGAACGCTTTCTACAACAACGAGACGCAGGTGTTCGAAAGCCAACAGTTCCAGCCCTGGCGCCCGACCTTCCGCACGATAAAGCACCGGGGCAACACAGCGGAACGCCACATCCTCAAGTTCGACGAGGTTCTGGTGCGATCCTACAACGCCAACTACCTCAAGGGTCTCGACTCGGACTTCTACTTCTCCTTGCGCAACGCCCTAGCCAAGACGCTCTTCGGCCTCATCGACGTCAAGCGCAAGGGCAACCTGAAGTGGACGGTGGAGATCCACCAGCTCAGGGACCTTATCCCCTTGCCCCGAGACCTCTACTATCAGCCCTCGAAGATCAAGGAGAGGCTTCTCGCTGCCCACCGTGAGCTTGTCAAGCGCGGCTTCCTAACACGCGTGGAGTATGAGGATCGTCGGGGTGTCGAACTAGTCCACTATGGCATCTCCGCGCGCTTCGTCCGCGAGCGAGCCGGGGCCATCGCTAACCTCTCCCCCCGCGATCTCTCCGTTGTCGAGGGACTCATCGAGATCGGCATGTGGCCGGAGGCCGCCCGCGGCCTCGTGATCGCGCATGGGCCAGACCACCTCCTCACCTACCTCGACGCCCTCCCCTACCAGCGTGGTATCGAGAACCCCGCGGCCTGGATCCGAAAGTACGCCGACAACAACTGGCCCGTCCCCCTTCCCGGCCTACGCGGCGCCGACGCGGCTTCCGATCGGCCACGCGACCCAGGGCTCGGTCCCGAGCCCACGCGCGACCTCGTGGAGCGCCAGGTCCGCTCCCGATTCGAGGCCGGCGAGTTCGACCAGACCATCCGCGACTTCGAGACCCTCCCCTACGATGAGTACACCAAGTGGGTCGCCGCCCCCTCACCCGTCGTCGACGCCCTCGGCAACAAATTCTTCGTTTCCGTGGACGCCAACCTCTTCGTATACGTCGGCGGAGGCGGCCCTGACCACCGCGTCCTCGTCAAGCGCCTAGAGCGTCCTGACCCGGCGTAAGTGTCTGTGCGCTTACCGGCGGGCATCCTGACGAGCGCACCGGCCGGCGCGTGAACGCCGCCTTCCTGCTTTCTGGAAGGTAGTCTGTATAATACTTTTCGGATGAACGCCGCCTCGCCGCGAAAGCAGTGGCCTCTCTCCCACCCTCCGTCTCGTCTTTTCTTTGCGGCCCTGTGCCTACAACCCGCTCCCCGGGCGGAGGAACGCTGTCTCTTCTGGGTTTCTGTTTTTTCTTCTTTTCTTCCCTTTAACTGATGTTGGGTCGGTGTGCTCTACCGTTGTTTCGTTACGTGCTCACGTTCGTATTATAGATAGAAAAGCCCTGCATCCCGCTTGTCGCGGGCTCTTCCGCGTCGTCGATGCTTGGGGTAGTGTCGGAGGCAAGCTCGGTGTGACCCGGACGCAGGAGTCGGCCCGCATGTTGGCCATAAATAGCATGAGGTTGTGGCCCAGGCGCGTTACAAGGAATTAGCGGCCCTTGCCCTTGGGCCCCGTGGGCCACGGCTGCCGCGTTCTCCGAGGGTCTGAGTGGCCTCCTACACCGTGTCCCGCAGGAGGACGCGGTGTTCGGTGCCGATGCCCAACGACTCGGCGTTGCGGCGGTCCAGCGCCTCCCCCACCTCTGCTGTTTGCCAAAGTTGTTTGCCAAAGTTTGGCGGTCAACCTACAGGGACGTTTCCGCCCGCTCGGCGATCCTTCGACGCGCGCCCAAGCGCGGCTCATCCTCTTGGGGATGTCCGCTCTCAGGTAGAGGCACCGTCACGTTCGCGCGTCCCACCCGGGGCTTGTCCACAGGCATCGCACGGTTTTCTACAGCATGATGGGTAGAAAATACGCCAAGTACCCTACACGTGGTGGTTACGGTGCAGGTTCGGATGGCGCAGCTTGCTCTCAGCCTCGAGCACAGGTCCAGGCGCGGACACGCCCGGCAAGGGTTGATCGGCGCAGAAGTCGGCGTGACTCCGAACTGCGCCCCAAGCGCCGCCTGGCCTCCCATCCACCACTCGCGAATCTCATGGAGAGCGATTTCCGGGTCAGCGCCGGGCGCGTACGCTACGCGCTAAACACGCGCCAAGACCGGCGCGATCGAGCGCAGCGTCGAAGAGAGTTCCTCTATGGGCCGTGTAGCTCGGCACGCGAGTACCCCTGAGAGACTGTACCCAAGGCCACGCCCGAAGCACGCGTCTTGCGCCGACGCTGAAGGCGCTGGCCGAACGCAGCACACGAGGAACCGTGTTTTTGGACTTTCGACAAACCGAAAGTTTGGATTTTTGAAAGTCCGTCTTGGGCGGACTTCAGGACAGGGCTTCTGGCCTCGGCATCCGACGTTGCACCAAGACCAAGTGAAGGCCGTTCTCGCCAGCGTCGCGGCGGGTGGAGCGAGCGGGGCACCGAACATTGACCAAAATGCGCGGATCGGTTCCTAGGCGGGCCACTAAGCGCCCGGAGGGATGCTTTGGTTGCTGTGTATGCCGCCGGCGTTTGCGAAAATCCTGCGGCATCCTCGGCGCTCTCTCGTAGCCCGGGCGACGTACTCCACCCGGCGAACTTTTAAACCAAGCTTTCTTACCTATTTTGCACTTTCATAATTTCGGACTGTGAAAAGTTTGACAGTCCGGAATGCTTCGGTTAAGCTGGCTATCATGATAGTGACCGTGGCCGCGTTCAAGGGCGGGGTTGGGAAGACCACTTCGGCCGTCCATTTGGCCGCCTACCTTTCGGGGCGAGGAGGGACGGTGCTGGTGGACGGGGACACGAACAGGAGCGCCTCGCGCCAGGCGCGGCGGGGCGCGTTCCCGTTCGCTGTCTGGGACGAGCGACGGATCGCGATGGCGGTCAGGGAGCACGAGCACGTGGTCATAGACACTGAGGCCCGACCTGGGCCCGAGGACTTGGAGGAGCTAGCCGCAGGGTGCGATTTGCTGGTCCTCCCGTCGACGCCGGACGTGATGACGATGGAGGCTTTATTCCTGACGGCCGAGGCCGTCAGGAATGCGGGGGGGGAGGACCGCTACAAGGTCTTGCTCACCCTCATCCCGCCGCCCCCGAGCCGACACAAGCCGAACAGGCGCGCGGTGGAGGCGCGGGCGGAGCTGGAGGCGGAGGAGGTCCCGGTCTTCCGGGAGGAGATCCGGCGGCTGGCGGCCTTTGTCCACGCTTCCGACGTGGGGATTCCGGTCTACGAGGTCAAGGATACGAGGGCCGCGGAAGCCTGGGCCTGCTACGAGGCCGTGGGCGAGGAGATGCTCGACAACGCATGAGCGAGAGGACGAGCAGGTTCAGCGGGCTGAGGGATAGCGTGTTGGGGGACGGGGGAGAGGCGCCTTCGCCAGTTCGGAGGGGGCAGGGCGGCCGGAGCGGGCGGCGGGGGAGGCCGCCGGGCAAGCGGAGCAACCCGGACTACGTGCAGCTCACGTGCTACGTGAGGGAGGAGAACCTCGACGACGCCAAGGAGGCCCTGATCCAGGAGAAGCGTGAGACGGGCCGCAAGAGGGACGTGAGCGACGTTATCGACTCGCTGCTTCGGTTCTACGCCAAGCAGGGCGACCCGTGGGACAAGCTCTAGTGACGGTCGGAGGTGAGTAAATCGGGTGACGGCGCGGTGAGCGAGGGATAGGACCTGCACCTGGCGAGCGAGCACGTACAGCCGATGCCGCGGCGGGACCGCTGCCGCGTGAGGATCTTTGTCGCCGACGAGGAGGGCGAGCGATTCGGCGACAGGCCCGCGGTGCTCTGCTCGGAGGGGGTCGAAAATGAGGGCGCGGGGATCACGGAGGCGGCGGAGGAGATCCGCGGGGCGATGCTCGAGGCATTTCAGCCCGCCAACCCGCTTTGGATAGAGCATCACGGGCCCAATTCGACAGACGGCCGTACCGAGCCTACGAGCTGGTGGTCTACTCTTTGCCGGTTCGAACCCCTCGTGGAAGCCCTTGAGGATCGGGCGAGCGTGGATAGGTCCTCGTGGCGCGATGCCTGGCGGAGCGATAGCCCTATGCCCTCGCGCCGTGCTGACGTAAGTAATCTGAAGATGGAGGCGTTGTGCCGAGAGCCAGAGGAACGACGATCGCCTCGGCACGGAGGCTGGCCGGGGCTCTACTGCGCCAGTAGGGTACACTCCTGCGGCTACGAAATCCGCGCCGTCCTTAAGGAGGGCTAGTCGTACTCCTACCCCGGCGGGCTGTTTCCCCAGAGGAGCTTCGAGCGTCCTACGAAAGGGTGGACCCGGGCGATATCGGATAGGGCAGTGGGGGTACCCGGAGCCTACTACCTTCACTCGGAAGATGCCCCGCGACCGGCCCCGTAGGAAGTGCGTACTTTCTCGAACCGCCTTACTATGTCCAGGAGCAGCTTCCTTTCCCGCCTACAGCGGGCGCTCTCCCTCGCGATCGCCCGGGTCATGTTGTCCCTTATATAGAAGAGCTCCGTGCTTCGTTGGGGGAAATCCTCGGAGGGTAGGTCTCGGTCTGTGGCGGCGTCGCGGCGGTGAGGGTGGGAAGAACGGGAACGAAGGGGCTGCCTCGGGGGCCGCCACCTTACCTCGAGAACGCTTGTAGGTGAGACCGCTGTTGCCGCTTAGGAAGCACACACTGATGGCGCAAAGGGTCGCGGACGTGGCGGCGGAGTAGTTTCCCGAGCGCTGGATCCGTCTCTCCAACGCCGCGGGCGCCTTGCTAGTAACGTGTTGACCCGTCGTCGCCGCGGCGCTCGGCGGCATCGGGTTCCCGATAGCCACGGCGGTCGTGCGACTGGGGGCGGCCACGGGAGCTGTGAGCATAGACGAGGCGTTGCTGGTCGGCGCAACGGTTTTTCTCCCGTTCGCGTAGGTCGTCTTCAAGGCGGCCGACGGTCCCATAGGTCACTACGGGTCGTGGAGTGAGGTTCTGAAGGTTGTTGGGGGCACGGCGCCGAATTGGAGGCTACGGTGCTACACGAACTACGCCCAGGGTAATGCTCGCGTTCTGGACCGACGCTACCAGCGCCTTTCATCGAAAGCAGTTCGATCCCCCTTGGCGAATCATCCTCTGTTGCGGTGGAGGGTCCCAATCGGCCCTGGCCGCCGCCACGCTCCAGGAAATGGGTTACAACGTCGCCTATCTCGACGGTGGGATCTCTGCGTGGAAGGCGGAGTGGCGGCCGGAGTGGGGGAGGTCCATCCTGGTTAGACCAGCGTACCCCTGTAGCCTTCGACTGGCATCGCGTATGGTCCGTAGGTTTGGTCCGGGATCTGCACGAAGCGAACCCCTCCATACCGGTCCTGGTGCTGACCGACATACGGGAACGCAGGGTCCACGAAGAGTTCCTGCAGGCGGGAGCCGCCGAGGTGCTCTCCAAGGGGATCTCGCTAGGGGATATCCTCGCGGCGGTGCGGAGGCTAGGAGACGAAGGGTAGGTGGACAGAGGATGTGTACTCTGATCGTCTACGAGGACAGCCACCGCGCCTACGGCGAGGCCATGGTGAGGGCCCTCAAGGGTCTTCGCCCCGGCGTGGAAGTGAGGCTGGCCCATCTACGCGACCTCGACACCGAGCTGATAGACTTCGACCCCCACGTGGTGGTGTGCGGCCACAGAAACAGTGTGGACCCGGGACGCCGGGGGGCGTGGATCGTGCTAGCGGATGAGCCGGATGAGCCATCGGAAATCTGCCTGGAGGGGCGACGCTCGGGGGTGGCCAACCCCGGGCTAGAGGAGGTGCTGGCGGTTCTCGACGAGACGGGGGAGCTGCTCAGGAGCGGGCGCTCTCTGAGGGGCTGCTAGCAGCCTTATTCACCGGAGTACGTGGAAGGGTTATTCTGCGAAGTTCGCCTTGACGGATTCTCGGAACTTTGCGCGGCTCCGGTCCTCGGCGTAACTAGGGAGCCAGTTCGCGAGCGTCGAAGGCCACCCGTAAGGAGGTGATCTTGCCGTCCTCAATGTGGAGCCAGTTGGCGACGGGTACGGGGGAGGCCACCGTCGTGTGCAGCTCGTACCACGTCAGCACGTCGGGGCCATCTACGAAGGTCTTGCGGATGAGCATGTCGGACGTGATCCGCGACATACCCTTGATCCCTTCCATGTAGTCCTCCGCACCCTGCACTCGGGCGAGGGGACCCGCGAACGTGATTTCATCGTCGACCAACGAGCGCATGGTGTCGAAGTCGTTGACCTTCCACGCCTCGAAGTAGGCGGTGGCGACCTTCGCAGGGTCGTCGGCCATCGTTGTGGCTCCTTTCGTTCGGGATAGTGCCGCCCGTTGAAGTTACCCGATACAATGCACTCCCACCACTATTAACCCAACCCCCTACAGCATGCGTCAAAACGATTGAACCAGCATGCAATACTCGTCTTGCCAGAACGTAATCGCTGCCAGCCTGCTCCATGAACGCAGCCGGATCAATGCTTTTGACCGTTGCTGTAGAAGGGAGATTCTTAGAACTTCCGCTTTACGGAGTTCTGAGAATTTGGAAGGCGTGAACGAAGGGCCAGGGGGCACCCCTGGCCCTTTACAGACGCTGTGCTTGATGCTCGCCTCTGCCACTAAGACTCTAACGATCCGGGAGCGGGCCCAGGATCTCGTTGCCGTACTTCGTGGCAAAGGCCATCAAACTCTCCATATCGGGCGGCCCGCTAGGCGGCGCCGACTCGCTCATCTCCATGACGAAGTGCTCGAACCCCCCAGGGGTGCACTGCAGCAGCACCCTGGACGGCTGGTCGCCCTCGACCCTAAAGCCGTGCGGGATCCCGCGGGGACCGTAGACAAAGGTCCCCGGTCCAGCCTGCACCTTCTGGTCGCCGCACAGGAAGGTCATCCGCCCCTCTACCACGTAGAAGGACTCGTCCTCGGCGTGGTGCACGTGCCAGGGCGACTCGCTACCAGCGGGGATCACCTGCTCGATGAGCCCGAAGGCGCCCCCGGTCTGCTCGGCAGTGGCTATCACACGGGTGGGCGCGCCCAGGAACCACAGTTCCTCTCCTTCTTCCCTGGCGAGCGCATACGGTTGGGTGGTCACGGCCATGCTGATCCTCCTTTGCCTTCGTTCCCTGACCTCCACCAATCACTTTACAGCACTGTAAAATGATACGCGACACTATCCCCTATCGGACGGCGCTTGTCAAGGGGCGCAAGAGCGACTCGTCAGAAAGGCTTTAGAATCGGGTCATGAAGCGCGGGAAGTACGAGCTCAAGAGACGCGCCGAGCGACAGGAGGAGACCCGGCTGCGCATCACCCGGGCGACCCTGGAGCTGCACGAGACGGTCGGGCCCGCCCTGACGACCAGGAGCGCCATAGCCGAGAGGGCGGGGGTCGGCAGACCCACTGTCTACAGCCACTTCCCCGACGACCTGTCGCTGGGGATAGCGTGCTCGTCTTTGAACCTGGCCGA
>DATDKB010000448.1:0-2448 GCA_036520255.1 Rubrobacter sp.
ATCAGCAGCCCCGCGAGAAGCCATTTGACTGGCTTGTACAGCTCGCAGCGGACCTTCTTCCTCGCCGAACGATCTCCGCCACTGGAAGTAGCTTCAAGGTGGCTTTGACGTGCCACGGGATCGGGTTCGCTGAGCGCGTTGCCAAGAAGCATGTCTTCGTCGCTTCGGGAGGAGGGAACGGTGTGTTCTCCTTAGCTCCGCCTATGAATAGGTTCCGTGATGATTATCGAGTGGACCGCTCGCCAAGCCAAGACCCGGCCCCGGTTTTCTCCTTCCAACTCCTGGATCAGGACCTCTTCTAGGCTCTGACCCAAGAGGCGTTCGGATACAGCGGTGTCGAGTTCTCGGGCGGTCGACGTCGATAGCCGGCCTACTGGCGCGGACCTGTGGCGTAGCCAGGACAGTCCTACCCGCACGGCCAGTGTAACCAACCCCACCGCGAGCGCCTCGCCAACGGGCCCTGGCTTCACGGGCAGGGCGTGGCTCAACGATCTTAAGGCGCCATCCCGCCGAAGTACCAACTCGTGGCCGCTCTCCAGTGGGGCACCGCACCGTCCGCAGAAGCGGTTGTCCGTCGGATTCTCGTGATGGCATCGTGGGCATCGAGCGGGCTCTGACATGTGGTTTCTCCTTCGCCTGTGATCTCCCTTCGTGGTTTATATCAGCCTCGCCACAGCTTGTTCCCGCTCGTGAGCGCCGTCCCGGTGTTGGTTTCTAGCCGCCGGGCCGTCTCCGCTATGAGCTCCGGGGACCTCCCGAGAGGAACGCGACACGACCCAAGCGCACGGGAGCCTCCTTAAGATAAGCCGGTGCTCGGTGTAAGATCGGGGCCTACCGTCCACGGGGAGTAGAACGTAAGGGGACGCCCGCAGCATGTTGTCGAACGCATCGTCAGCAGAAACGGGGGTCCTGGTAGTGGGGGCGAGCTTGGCCGGGCTGTGCGCCGCCTACTCGGCCGCCCGGCACGGGGCCACGACACTACTGATCGACGCCTCTCCGGACGTCGGGGCCCGCCCCAATCCGGCGACGTTGCTGATGGAGCCCCTCTGGCAGCGCACGGGCCTTCCCGTGCCTCCAGGCGCGGTAGAACGGGAGCTATCGGGCCTGCGGCTGGGTGGTCCCTCCGGGCAAGGACCCCTCTTCCGCCTGCGCGCCTTTCACCTGGACAGGAACGCCTTCGATCGCGCCTTCGCCGAGAAAGCCGCCCTGGCCGGGCCTCAATCCTAAGCGGTAAGCGCGTAACCGGGGCGCTTCCCTCAGGCGGGGTCCTGACCGAGGACGGCCCCATGCGGTTCCGGGTCACCATCTTCGCGGACGGGGCGAACTCGGCCGTGCGTGACCTTATGCCGACGGTCCGCAACCCGCACGAGATGACCTGGGGCCTGGCGCAGCTCCTCGACGCCCCCGGTCTCGGAGGATCATCCCGCTTCGACATCCGGTTCGGCAGCTTCGCCCCCGGCTGGCGCGCGCAGCTCAACCCCTTGGGCGGTAATCGCGCCAGCCTGTGGACGTTCGTGAGGGGTGTCCCGCCAGAGCGGCTCGAACTATACGCCGCACGCGCCCGGAGGCGGTTCATCGGAGCGAGAGGAGCCACGATCCTCGGGGAGCAGCGGGGTGCCGATCCGGCCTTCGTGGTGCCCCACCGGATAGCAGGCGACGGCGTGATGGCCTGCGGCGCGGCGGCGGCACAGGGGGGACTGGAGTACGGGGCCCGCGCCGGCCTCTTGGCAGGGGAGGTAGCGGCCCGCGCCGTCCGCGCCGGAGACACCTCTCGCCGTAGCCTCGAGATCTACGAGAAGATTTGGCGTCGAGAAACCGCCATAGAGAGCCTAGCGCTCAGGTGGGGAATGGAGGCGCTAAGGCGCCTCTCCGACGCCGAACTCGATCGGCTATTCGGTAGATTGTCGGGGGCCGAACTCCGCGAAGAGGACATCCTGGCCCTCTTGCGGAGAGATCCCCGCGGCGCGCTCCGCAGCGTGGGAGTGGGGCGCTCGGCAAGGACGGTTGTGGGGCTTGGGCGGGCATGGATGCATGTTGCGGTCCGGGGTCAATGGGCCCCATCCTAGGCCTCGTTCTTTCATTCCGCCGCTCCTAAGGAAGGGGTTGCGGCGGAATGAATCCGAGACGATCGGCGTGTGCGCAAAGTGCTGTTCAAGGTTCCTAGGGCTTGCGCGGGACTTCCCTCTGGCCGGAGATCCTTGCCACTTGAAGGTCCGTTAAGGTGGCTTTGAAGGGCTCCAGCATGCTCTCGGGCCGAAGGAGCGATCTCTGCGCAGACGCGGATCCGGTGCGGCTACTCCGGCGACGATGTGTGCGGCGATGAGGTAGTCAAGCGGTACAGGTTAGCCTTGGATTTAGGTTTGACCCGTTTCAACGGTTCTTCCTAGCTTTCGATGATGAACGGTCTGTGCCGTTCCCGATAGGGACCTTCTCACCAGATTCGACAAC
>DATDKB010000449.1:0-2838 GCA_036520255.1 Rubrobacter sp.
CGCAGAGACGGTTTTCGATCAGGGCGTGCTTCCAGATGAAGTTCAACTCGCCCCCGGAGAAGAATCTTTCGACCTGTCCGAGGATATTAGCCAGGATCGTGCTACCACTACGTCCGAGCCCGGCGACGTAAAGGACCTTTACGGGCCTTGCCGCGCCGTTATTCACTATTTGTTCCCCTTTCGGAAGCGCTGCGGCACGGCTCTCTGCGCCACGTTCCAGAAGGTGCCCAAGAACTCCTTGTCCGTCTCCGAGAAGCCGAGCAACCACAGCAGCCCGAAGAACAGCACGCCGAGGAAGCCGCCGAGCATCATTATCGTGGGGATGGAGACGGGCACGGGCAGGAACCCGAAGATCGCGTCGAGCGGCAGGGTGACCTTGAGCAGGTACGTCAGGAGGCCGGCGACAGCGCCGGCCGTCAGAGGCTTCAGCCACATGAAATTGACCGGCCAGTAGCCGAGCCGCCATTTCACGGCCGACATCGTTCCCGTGTTTTCGATGATGATCGCGGTGGCCATCCCGACGGCGGCCCCCATCACCTCGAAGCGTGGGATCAGGACGAAGCTCACGATCACGCCCGTGATGGCGGCGACGGAGGTCGCGATCATGGCGTAGTTCTGGTTGCCGGTCATGGCAAGCATGCGCGGCGCTGGCCCGATCGAGGAGCTGTAGAGCTGCGCAATAGCGACGATTACGAGGGCCGTGACGCCGGCCCCGAACGCCTCCCCGAATATGCCCATCACCTCGGGCCCGAAGACCACGATCACAAGGAAGAGCGCGAACGCGCCCGTGAAGATCCAACGCGACACGTCCTTGTAGAGCCTGCCCATCTCCTCCGTGTCGTGCCGCGCGTGGAGTCCCGAGATGATCGGGGAGAAGATGCCGGAGAAGGCGAAGCGCACCACCGTCAGGAACGTAGCCGTTCGCGCGGCGGCGTTGAAGATGCCGACCGGCGCCCCCGCGGCGAAGACGCCGAGGATAAGGATCGCAGAGAAGTTATTCAAGTACTGGGCGCCTTGCGTGATGCTCATGGGGATGGAGACGCCGAAGAGGGCCTTGGTCTCGAACCTGGTCTGCGCGTGGCGGTCGAACAGGTCGGGGAAGAGCTTCCTGAGGTAGTAGAGCCCGACGAGCCCTGCGACAAACATCGCGAGCGCGTAGGCGGCTATCACGCCGAAGATCTTGGCGCCCAGCACGTAGCACACGCCTACGAAAACGAGGAACAGCCCCGGGCGTATGAGCTGCTGGATGTAGGCCGCGTAGGTCACGGTCTTGAAACCCTGGGTGGCCCACGCGGTCATGCTCATGAAAACGAAGAACGGCAGCACGAACGCGAACCCTCGCAACACGCTTACCATCATGGCCCCGTTCTCTTTCAGCCAGCCAGAGTCGGCTAGAAAGCCGGCCCCGAAAAACAGCGCGGCGGAGAGGACGATGCTCAGCGTAATCGGGAAGAGCAGGGCCATGATTATGGTGCCGCGTACCCGGGCAGCGTCCTCATGCTCGCGGTAATGGGCGACGTAGCGCACCACGCCGTTCTCCATGCCGAATCGGCTGAGGATCTGCAACCCGTTGATGAGCGCGACGCCAGCGGTGTAGAAGCCGTAGAACTGCACGCCGAGCAGACGCGCCAGGACGGGCTGGGTCGCGAACGCGAGTAGCTTCCCTACCCCCTGCCCGGCCGTGCTTATTCCCGCGCCGCGCGCGACTTTGGCGACGTTGGTGTCTTCGTCTTCCCTTCCGACCGGCGTGTCTACCTGCTCGGTGGTAGACGCGCTGCCGGAAGCCTCCTCGCGCGCGCTGTTCGGTTCTCCTCCGAAGTCCTGTCGTGAAGTCACGGCGTCAGATTATAGAGGTTTTATGCGAAACGGAAAGCCTCCGACTTATGGGACACGGGGAAGCGGGCCTCCGGCGTCCTTGAGGACGTAGTGGTCGAACATCCTGTCGACCACGTCCTGGTTGCCCGTCGCGATGTCGTTGTTCATGTCGGGATCATTTTGTAGGTCGTAGAGTTTCGCGTCGGAGTGGTCGTTCACGCTTATCATGGCGTACTTGTCGTCGCGGGCCGAGACGTACTGGTTGTAGCCGAGCGTAAAGTGGTCCCGCGGCATGGGCTCGGCACCGCCCATCAAGAGGGTGAGGTACTGGCCGTCCATCTGGCGGGGCGGGAGGAGCCCTAAAGCACCGAGGATCGTGGGTGCCACATCGTGAGTGGAGGCGTAGTAGTCGCTGGTCTCCCCGGCCCCTTTCCCATCAGGAGACCGGATAAAGAACGGGATGTCGGTGAGCTCGGGCCAGAGCGCGTTGTAAGGCTTGCCGGTGAAGCCGTGCTCGCCTAAAGCCACGCCGTGGTCCGCTAACACCACAAGGAAGGTGTCGTCCATACGGCCCGTCGACTCCATCTTGTCGAGGAGGTGGCCGAGCCAGCGGTCCACCAGCGTCACCTCGCCCGAGTACAGCGCCTTCATCCTCTCCAGCTCCGGGTCGCTGATCCAGGCGGAGGGGCCGTAGTTGGGAACGATGGGGTCCCTTCCGGTGTAGTCTTCGCTGTAGAGCTTTACGTAGTCATCCGGCGGGTCCCACGGTTCGTGCGGGTCGAAGCTGTCCAGGACGAGGAAGAAGGGCTGGCCATCTTCCGCCGTGTCGAGGTAGTTCATTCCCCTGGTGAACACCCGCGGGGCGAAGTAGTCCTCCTCGCCCTTGCGGTCCCTGGTGTTGGCGAGGTACTGGCGCACCTTGTCGACCATGCTCTCGTCGTTGCCGGCGACGGTGTTCTGGCGCAGCTTGTCCTCGGGGACGCCCAGCTTGGGACGGTAGCGGTCGCGCTCCTGGCCCCTGAC
>DATDKB010000450.1:0-7212 GCA_036520255.1 Rubrobacter sp.
CCCGCGATGGCCGCCATCGCCACGCCCCACGCCAGCTTGATCCAACGCCTCGGTTCCTGCGGCCCGCCGGTTGAGAGGCTGCCGAGCACGACGGTACCCGCGTCAGCGCCGGCCACAAAGAAGATCCAGAGCACCACGAGCGTCAAAATAGACATAGGCAGCGCCAGCGGGAACTGGTTGAAAAACACGAACATGCCAGAGGCCGGGTCGGCGGCGACCCTCGCGACTATCCCTTCTCCCAGCGTCTGGGCAAGGTCGAGGGCCGTGCCGCCGAAGAAGACTATCCAGATCAAGGTGACGACGCTCAGGCCGATCACGGTCCCGAGGACGAACTGCCTGATGGTGCGCCTCGTGAGATGCGGTCTATAAACAGGCCGACGTACGGGCACCAGGCGATCCACCATGACCAGTAGAAGACGGTCCAGCTCCCGAGCCAGGCGTTGTCCGGGTCGCAGGAGTCTATCCGCATGCTCATCGGGATGATGCCGCCGATGTAGTCGCCTAACCCCTGCGTTGGGACGCCGAGCTGGGTTGCCGTCGGGCCCACGATGAGGAAGAAGATGAGCAAAATGGCGGCCACGGAAATGCTGATCTGGCTGAGGTAGTTGATTCCCTTGTCTATGGCCGTGGAGGCCGAGATCATGAACGCTACCGTCGTGACGATGATAACCGCGAGCTGCACCACGATGCCCGTCGGGGTGCCGACGGTCTCACCGAGCCCGGCGGTAAGCTGGAGTCCGGCCTGCCCGAGGGCGACGGCCACACCGAAAAGACCCGCGAGGACCGACATCACGTCTATGGTCTTTCCCTACGCGCCGTCCACCCGGTCGCCGAGCAGGGGCCTGAAGACGGGGCTTATGAGGCCAGGCTCGTCCCGCCTGAAGCTGAAGTAACCCCACCGCGAGGCCAACAACGGCGTACATGGCCCACGGGTGGAGGGCCCAGTGGAAGTAGGAGTACTGAATCCCCACCTGGGCGGCCTCGGTCGTGGCTGGCTTGGCCAGCCCAAAAGGCGGTGTGCTGTAGTGGGAGAGCGGCTCCGCGACTCCCCAGAAAATAAGGGCGGGCCCCATCCCCGCCTGAAAGAGCATCGCGAACCAGGCGAACGTCCCGAACTCGGGCCTCTCGCCCTCCTTACCGAGCCGGCACTTCCTGTAGTGGCTGAGTGCTAGAATCTCCACGAAGAGCAAGAAGAAATTCCCCGCTAGCAGATAGAACCAGCCCAGGTTTTAGACCACCCAGTCGAAGACCGCCTGCGTCACGGTGCCGAAGCTCGTCGGCGCGATTGCACCCCACAAGATGAACGCGAGGGCCACGGCCGCCGAAACCCAGAACACGACCCCTATCTTGGACCTCTCACCCTCCATGCCCTGCTGCTCCATGCATCCTCCGTTTCGGAAAAGTCCGTCAAACCTCGTGTCGGACGATATATCTCTCGAACTTTTCGGTCGACACCAGTGTCGGGTTCGACCTTGCCTGCGGCCGGTTCAGAGACCGTGCCACCTCAGCCACCCTGGGGCGCGACAGCGCGTCGCGGCAGAAACACCGCGAGCCACGTACGGACCGAAGGTCTAATGCTCGAACGAAGCGGCTCGGGAAAGTTGGAGCGTATGCTCCACCAGCCCGAGGCCTGATACTACAAGCGACGCAAGACGGCCTACGACAAGATCACTCGCCGTCCGATGCACACCGAAATCCGGTTCGGTCTATGATAGGCGGTGGCAAGGATGTCTCTCGTTCGTACCGAGACCAGGGGAAGGAGATTCTGATGATAAAGACCTCCGTTGGGATATGGGCTTTCGGTCCCACCGTTACGCGCTTCGTGCCGTTCGTCCGGGACCTCGCGAGAGAAATAGACCGCAACACCCTGCGCGAGGACCGGAGACGCCGCAAGGAAGCGCGCGCGAGCGGGAACGAAGCGTGAGCGTTCTCGTCGGCCTCGACGTGGGGACCGGCGGCGCCAGAGCCGTCGCCGTCGATGAATCAGGCAAGATCGTCGCCGAGGCCTCCTCCGAGTACCCGCTCCACACCCCTCGTCCGGGCTGGACCGAGCAGGACCCGGAAGGCTGGTGGGAGGGCGTAAAAGGGGTTCTGGCAAAGGTCGCTGCCGAGGTTGGCGGGGTGGGGGGCATCGGGCTAACGGGCCAGATGCACGGCTCCGTCTTCCTCGATGACTCCGACCGGGTGATACGGCCGGCGCTGCTCTGGAACGACCAGCGCACGCAGGCGCAGTGCGACCGAATCACACACGCCGTCGGCGGGGAACGCCTGATCTCCATCTCGGGAAACCCGGCCCTAACCGGCTTCCAGGCACCGAAGATCCTCTGGCTGAGAGACGAAGAGCCCGAGAACTTCGAACAAGTCTCCCGCGTTCTGCTTCCAAAAGACTACGTGAGGCTCCAGCTTACTGGCGAGTACGCCACAGACGCCTCGGACGCCGCGGGCACCCTGCTTCTGGATATGCAGGCCCGCGACTGGTCGGGCGAGATCCTGGACGCTCTGGAGATCCCGCACGAGTGGATGCCAAGGGTCCACGAAGGTCCCGAGAACACTGGCGCTCTCCGCGAAAGCGTTGCCGAAGAGCTCGGTCTTCCCCCCGGCATCCCAGTGGCCGCCGGTGGGGGCGACAACGCCGCGGCGGCGGTCGGGACCGGTATTGTGGGAGCCGGTCTCGTCAACTCCTCCGTGGGCACGAGCGGCGTCCTATTCGCCCATTCGGACGAGTTCACGCCCGATCCTTCGGGACGGCTGCACGCTTTCTGCCACGCCGTGCCCGGCGCCTACCACCTCATGGGCGTCACGCTCTCCGCGGGCGGATCGCTATCCTGGTGGCGCGAGACGCTCGGGGGCGACTTCGACGAGCTGGTCGGGGCGGCCTCAGAGGTTCCGCCGGGTTCCGAGGGGCTTGCCTTTCTGCCCTATCTCTCGGGTGAGAGGACGCCGTACCTCGACCCGAAAGCAAGGGGCGCTTTCTTCGGGCTAACGGCCCGTCACGGTGCTGCTCACATGACCCGCGCGGTGATGGAAGGTGTGATCTTCTCCCTCCGCGACTCCCTGGAGATATTGCGCGGGCTCGATGTCCCCGTCGACGACGTACGGGCCACCGGCGGCGGGGCGAGGAGCGATCTCTGGCGCCAACTCCAGGCCGACATCTACGCCACCCCCATCCGCCGAACCGTCGCCGATGAGGGACCCGCATTCGGCGCCGCACTACTGGCGGGGGTCGCCTCGGGCACCTACGCCGACGTAGACGAAGCGACCTCGGTGGTGAAACTACGAGAGGAGATCACCGAGCCCGCCATGCAACGCTCGAAGACCTACGAGGAGTACTACGAGGTGTACCGCTCGCTGTACCCGGCGACGAGTTCCGCCATGTCTCGGCTCACGGAGCTCGCTGCGGGTTCGACGGGCGAGTAATGCCGAGTTTGTCTGGACATTCCCGTGGAACCTGCCCCCGCAAGCGGTGGCGGCTTCCGTCGTGCAACTGGCATCATCCGGACTCGGTATGACCTCTTCGGACATCCTGATGGCTTGGCCGCGCAAGGACGTTTCGAGCCCCGGGCGAAGGCGTCTTTGGGTAATCCGATCGTGGGCAGCGACGGTGACCGACGCCGTGGAGATTACTCAGACCGCTTCCTGAGCCATTCATCTTTCAGGACGGCGTACAGGCACTGGTCGGACCATTCTCCCTTGAACCAGACGCCCTCCAGGAAGTGTCCTTCCCGGCGGAGGCCCACCCGCTCTAGCAACGCCCAGGAAGGCTTGTTTCTGCAATCCGCGATGGCGGTGACCCGGTGGAGCCCGAGGACGTTGAAGGCGTAGTCCAACAGGCGCGAGACGGCTTCTGAAGCGAACCCTTGCCCCTGGTGATCGCGCGCGAGCGTATACCCGATCTCGGCCCGGTAGTGCTCTTGCCCGTCGACCTGCAAGGCGCAGTCCCCGACGAGATCCCCCGTCTCCTTCGATTCGAGGGCGAACTGGAACCACCCGCCCGGCACGCCTGGTTGCGCCGATTCCACCTCCCGGATAAAGGCCCTCGCTTCTCGCTCCTCGAAGGAGTCCCAGGATTGGTAGCGGGCGACCTCGGGATCTTTGCGGTAGGCCACGAATGAAACGAGGTCTGAGTCCTCGAATCGCCTGAGGATCAGGCGCTCCGATTCGATCCGGGTGAAGGGCGCCTCACTCATCGACGCTACTCCTCGCTTCCGATTTTCTTGACGCCTACGGTCCCACCAGGACCTCCGGGCGGCCACACTCGTACCGACTCGGACCTCTTACCTATTAGCGTCTCAGGTCCCGTCATGCTTCCAAACCTGGAAAAACCCGACCCTTGCTCTCCTTTTGAGGAAGCGTTTCCGCACGATACTCTTACCCATTCTCCTACAAGGCCAGAGCACCCACCGACCAACCGTGGATCGTAACGAGGGTCCCAAAACCGCACGCGGATCTAGAAGTCTCGATAGGGACGCGCGCCAAGGTTCCCAGGAGTCTCCAGGCAGCCTGAGCTAATAGATGAGTCTTATGGGCGTCAAGCTCTCCTGGAAGACGCTGATCGACGCTACCGGTGCGCCGGGCCTTCCCGGCGCACCCGTTTGCCTATTACGGCCTGGCGCGTCCCGTCTTAGCGCCCCAGAGGCCGCCGAGGGCGCCGCCCACGAACGGGGCGAGCAGGGCCAGGATGCCCGAGATCGACAGGATCGTGCCCAAATTTTGCGGCTGTCTGACGGCCTGGGTGGCGGTCTGCGCGGCGCTTTGCACCGGACCGGGCAGGGTGATTCCACCGAGCTGATCGATATGGCTGGTGCCGAGGACGGCCCCGACGATCGCCAGAACCAGCAAGACGATAAGGTTGAGGAGCGCCACCAGGAGCCCGTGCTTTGCCCCGGAGCGGCTCGCCATCCGGCCGGCTACGTAACCGCCGATCAGGAAAGCGAGCAACAGCGTGATCAGAACCCCCACGAGGCCGGAGATGCCGCCGGTCGTGGCGCCCTGCTGGTTGAGTCCCACGGTGTCCAGGACGGTGCCGACGACCGCGCCGACGATGCCGCTCAGGATGAGCCCGGCCCCCAACGCCGCAAGCCAGCCGAAGACGACGCTGGTCCAGCTCGTTCCCAGCTCATTCTCCCTGCGCTTGCGGTCCTCTTCGTGCTCCTGGCGCGCGTTCCCAACCCTGCGCGTGCCGGACCCGGCGCGATCGTCGCCGGAACGTACCTCGTTCTCCTCCACCCTCGGCGCGTCGGTGTTGCCCTGTTCCCTGTCGCTCATGCTCTTATCTCCCTGTTTCGGGTCCAGACCCGGTTCTCCCGGTTCGACTTCGTCATTCTCCCGCCCACCGTTCGCGGTGGTTGTGTCGCGGTGCCCTTATCGTGGTTGCCCCGTCGCCCCCGTTTAAGCTGCCATGGTACGGTCGTAGAGGAAAGCCGCCAGTACCCCACCGATGATGGGTCCGAGTATGTAGAGCCACGCGCTCGTGAGGTCGCCCGCCACGAGCATCGGCCCGAGCGCCCGCACCGGGTTGACCGCCCCTCCCGTTACCGGACCCGCTATGAACACCCCGACCGCGAGCGCGAAGCCCACCGCTATGGGGGCTATCGCCGCCGGCGCCCTGTCGTCGGTGGCCACCGATACCACCACGAAGACCAGGATGAAGGTGATCAGTATCTCCAAGAGGAACGCCTGCAGGTCGCCGACCCCCTGAGCGGGGTAGGTGGCCGCGAGGTTCGCCTCGGTCCTGCCCGGCCCCCCGAAGGCGATCCAGGTTCCCACGGCCCCAAGCATCGCCCCCACGAGCTGGGCGCCCAGGTAGTAGGGGACGGATTTCCACGGGAACTTGCCGGTTGAGGCCATCCCCAGCGTGACGGCCGGGTTTACGTGCGCCCCGGAGACGTGGCCCACGGCGGCGACCACCGCGGCGAGGGCCAGCCCGAAGGCCAGCGCCACGGCCAGCGAGTCGTAGGCGGCCCCCGCGGTTGGGCGGGAGAGGATGGCCGCGACGGCGACGGCGGTTCCGCCGAAGACGAGGATGAAGGTGCCCACGAGTTCCGCGAGGGCGGCGGGCATGATGGGGTCTGAGGAGCTGCTGCCGTAGAGGCCGTCGCCCTTTAGCTCTTCCTCCCTGTCTACGATCCCGTCCCTTGCGGCGCGTCGTATTTCGTCCCTGCTGATGCGCTGCCCAGCGGTGCCCTGGCCTGCACCTTCGGCGATGTCGGGGCCAATTGTGCCCCTTCGGGCATCCTCCGATCCGCGACGCCGGACGCTTGGGGCCGGATCGTCTTCCGCCCGGTAGCCTTCGTCGCTGGTGGGTTGTCCTGTCTCCCTGCGTAATCTTTCTTCCCGTCTGTTTTCTTCGGAATCCAACGTTCGCCTCCTCTGTGTTTGCCTACCGGGACTTCTCTTCTTGCGTCTCTCCGTCCGTACGGGGTGGATTCTGCCTAGCGCTCGCCGTCGGCGTTGGTGGGACGGCCAATAGGGTCGGGGCCGCGCCCGCCTAGCAGGCCTCCGAACATAGACGCCAGCGCCGAGAACAAGAGCCCGAAGAACGCCCCTATCGCGCCTGTCCTGAGGGCCGATTCCGCCTCCTGAGGGCTCACGTTCGGAGCGGCTCCCTGCGCGCTGTCGGCGGCGCCTGCTAGGGCACCCGGGTTAACCTGGCCCGCCACGTTGCCCAGGGCCCCGAAGAGCTGTCCGAGGCCGAGGACGGACAACAGCAGTATCAAGACGGTCCCGAGCGCCCACACCATGAAGCTGTTCAAGAGACCCGGGCCGGGACCCCTGATGGCGCTCGTGAGGCCCGCAACCAGACCGCCCACAAAGAAAGCGATCAGGCCGATGAGGGCCGGCACCCAGCCACCGCCCCCGTCGGAGCCCGGCCCGACGTCCACAAGGCCGAACCCTATGGCGAATAGTTGCAGCAGGAGGAAGGTGGTCAGCGCCGTGATGAGGCCGGCCCAGATCGGGCCCCACCGCACAGAGTCACGCCGCGCGGGGGCGAGCTCCTCACCACCGCCATCACTGCCTTGACCACGGCCCTGGCTGCCGCCCAGGCGCCGGACGGCGGCGGAGCCGGTCCCCGCGCTCCCGCGGGAGACGGTCGCGCCTTCGTGGCGCCCCCGGCTACCTGTCTCGGGCCCGGAGGCGGGTATGTCTGGGCCGAGGCCCTCCGGGTGTTTGCCCGTCCTGCGGAACTCCACGGCTTCCGGATCGTTGCCGTAC
>DATDKB010000451.1:0-13053 GCA_036520255.1 Rubrobacter sp.
GCCTCAGGCGCGACGCCGGCACATTTTGCGCCATATCATGGTAGCGCACGTTGGCGAAACTGCACCGTGTCTCCTATCGTAGAGCAGGCTTCAGGCCACAGAAAAAGCCGGGGCGGCCTTGGCGTCACGTGACGTCAACGCCGCCCCGAAGCCCTCCTGACAAGCTGACTTGCTGACAGCTAGAAATGAATCGGATGTCCTTCCGCGGCCATCGCGGCCTCGCCGACGACTTCGGAGAGGCTCGGGTGGGGGTGCATGGTCATTCCGATCTCCTCGGGTGTGCCTTCGACGAGCTTGGCGAAGACGCCCTCTGTGATAAGGTCCGTCACCTTGGGCCCTATGGCGTGCATCCCGAGGATGAGGTCGGTCTCGGCGTCGGTCACTATCTTGAAGAACCCGTTTGACTCGCCTTCGATCAGGGCTTTGCCAATGGCCCTGAACGGGAACTTGGTCTCGTTGGCCTCGTAGCCCTCCTCCTCGGCCTGCGCCTTGGTGAGCCCGAAGGAGGCCACCTCGGGCCGGCAGAAGGTGACGCGTGGGACGAGGTTACGGTCCTTGGGCATCGGATCCTCGCCGGCCATGTGCTCGACGGCGATGATGCCCTCGTGCCCGGCTTCGTGGGCGAGCCAGAAGCCCCCGACCACGTCGCCGGCCGCGTACACGCCCTCCTCGGCCGTCCTCCCGTACCCGTCGACCTGGATGATGCCGCGATCGTTGAGCTCGACTTCGGTCACGTCCAGGTTCAGGTCCTCGGTGACGGTCTTGCGTCCGACGGCTACGAGCAATGCCTCGGCCTCCAGGGTCTCTCCCCCGTCGACCTCGCCGGTGGGCGGGTCTTCGCCGCCGTAGCCACCGCCCTCGCCCTCGGTTTCCTCCTGCTCGCCGGAGTCGGCGCTGGCGATGGAGATCTTGACGCCGTCGTCGGTCTTCTCCAGGCTCTCGGGGTCGGCCTTCGTGCTCGTAAGCACCGTGATGCCCCTACCCTCGAACTCTTTCTTGAGGGCGTCGGAGATCTCCGGGTCCTCGAGCGGCACCAGGCGGTCCAGGATCTCGACGATGGTCACCTCGGTGCCGAAGTCGTTGTACATGCTCGCAAACTCGACGCCGACGGCCCCGGAACCGAGGATGATGACGCTCTCGGGATAGCTTTCGTTGTTGGTAACGATGTCGTCAGAGGAGATGACCTTCTCCCCGTCGAACTCCAGGCCTGGCAGGGTGTTGACGGCGGAACCGGTGGAGATCAGGACGTTCTCCGCCTCTAGCTCCTCCTCGCCGTCTGCCGTCTCGACCTTGATCTTCTTGGGTTCGACGAAGCTGCCGACGCCGTTGTAGACGGTAACCTTGTTCTTCTTCATGAGGCCCTGCACGCCGCGCCTGAGCTGGGTAACGACCTGCTCGCGGCGCTTGGCGGCCTGCGGGTAGTCGAACTCCACCTCGCCGACCATGACCCCGTATTCCTCACCGTTTTTGGCGTCGTGCAACAGGTGGGCCGTCTGGAGCAGCGCCTTGGTCGGGATGCACCCCACGTTCAGGCAAGTGCCCCCGAGGTGCCCGCCCTCCCGCTTCTCGATGAGGGCCACGCTCATCCCAAGCTGGCTGGCCCGGATCGCCGGTATGTACCCCGCGTTCCCTCCGCCGATGATCACGAGGTCAAACTGTTCAGCCACCCTTGGCTCCTTTCGGGTCTATTGCCACAATGATTCTACCCCTCCCCCTATTCTGGGGCCATCCTCCCGCTGGCACGCCGGACAGAAGTGAGACGGCCTACCGCTTACCTTCTCCCGAACCACCTGGCCTTCGCACCCGGGACAGGGCTGTCCGTGTTTCTCGAAGACCCGCAGGTGATTCTGATGCTCGCCGGGCCTGTCCAACACGTCCCTGAAAAGGCGTACCGTCGTGCCCCGGTGCTCCACGCCGGCCGCGAGGTTCGATCGTATAGCGTCATAGAGCGACTCCCATTCCCCCTCCGAGAGCGTGTTGGCCTTGCGCCTGGGATGCAGCCTCGCATCGTACAGGATCTCGTCGACGTAGATGTTACCTATTCCCGAGACTACTTTCTGGTCGAGGAGCAGGGGTTTGATCTGTGCCCTCCGAGAACCGATCGTACGCGGCAGAAAGTCCGCCTCGAACCCGTCTTGGAGCGGCTCCGGTCCGAGTAAGGAGAGCCGCTCCTCGAGCTCTCCGGCGTCGAGCAGCCGCGCCCGCGTGAAGCCCGTCTCGTCCCGCAGAAAGAGCCTCCTTTCCCCGTCGAGATGCAACACGAGCATCAGCGCCGTCGCGGGCTCACCAACCGGCGGCACGAGCAGGAGCTGGCCCCCGATCTTGAGCTGGAAGACCAGCGAGTCTCCCGAATCCAACTCCACGATTAGGTGCTTGGCCCGCCGCCGCGCACCCGTGATACCGACGCCTTCGAGCCGGCCGACGAATTCCTCCGTCGAGGGCCGCTCCACGAGCGAGAGGTCCAGGACCTCCGCACGCTCTATCTTCGAGCCGACGACTAGCCCGCGCAGGTCCTCTTTTATGGTCTCGACTTCCGGCAGCTCGGGCATGGGCCTGTTATACCCGTTTTGCGGGTTTTCCTACGCCGGTTTGTGCGCGACGAAGGCCGTGTGGCCCTCGGAGAGCGGCAGGTCGCCGTAAGAACGCATCGTCCAGATCCGGAAGCCGGCACGTTGGAGCTCCGCGGCCAGCTCCGGCGGTTCGTACAGCCGCACGCGATGGACCTCGTCGATTCGCCTGTAATGCTCCCCAACCTTCCGGAAGCTAACGATACGTCGCTCCATCGTGCCCCGCCCGGGATCCTCCTCCCGCTCGGAGAGGACCGCCCAGTCCTCCCCCACGCTGAAACCCTTCGCCGTCGTACCCACGGGGACCTGCCCGGGACCAAGCACGTCGAAGACGAACACGCCGCCCGGAGCAAGGGTGTCGTAGACGTGCCGGAAGACGCGACCCAATCCCAGGTTCTCGTTCTCGGCGTCGAAGAGGTAGTTGAGGACCTCGCTGATCGCCGTGACCGCGGCGCACGACGGCAAATCTACCTTGAAGAGCGACCCCACTTGGAACTCGGCCTCGGGCGCCCTGCGGCGAGCGATCCTGATCATCGCCCCGGAGATGTCCACGCCGAAGACGCCGTACCCGGCGTCGATCAACTCCCGCGTCAGGAGACCGGTACCGCAACCAAGGTCGACGACGAGCCCCTCGCCTATCCCGCTACGCTCCAGTATGTCGAGTATCCCTGGCGCGGAGTCGAGGGCGAAATCTGCGTGCCCGACATCGTGGATATACGCGAGGTCCTCTCCGTACCAACCGCCCACATCTCAGCCCCCGGTAAGCTGTACGGAGGAAGCGTCGAACATGGGGACGGGCTCTCTGAAGACCGCCCTGTAAAGTCCGTCGAGCATAACGGAGCGGGCGTCGAGCGAACGCATGGCTCCCTCGCGAACCCTCCGCTGGCCCTCCTCAACCCCCGCGTAAGGCGCTATGGCGTCCATCATTATGCGGGCGTGGGTCACGTCCATCGTGACGTGGCTCGTGAAGATCTCCAGCGCCTCGTCGGGCAGGCCTGCGGCCTTTCTGAGCCCGTCGGAGAGGCGGGCGTAGATCGGGGGCACCGGCCACTCGCTGGCCGGCCCCAGAGCACCTAGCCCGATCCTGAAGTCCGGATGTCCCGAGAGCGCGTAGTGCGTGGAGATGTACATTTCTATCTCCGGAAGCGTCCGTGGCGCCTCCCACTCCGCCTCATGGATGCCCAGAGCCATCAAGAAGCGCCGGTACAGAGCGGGGTGCGTCTCATCCGGGTTCAGATGTCCGTACTCGTCGAAGAGGACCTCGGCGAGGGCGAGCTGCAGCCCCTCGTCCGCACGGCACTGCGAGATGAGCGCCGCCAGGTACAACCGGCTCACCCTGACGTGCCTGTAGTACTGGATCGCGAAGGTCCTTATCCCCTCGGTGTCAACCCCGCCCTCCCCGAACCGCTCGAGAAATGGATGCGTTAGCGCGGGGTGCCCGATGACCTCCCGCTTCAGGCGCTGTAGAAACTCCTTCGAGTCCACCCGTCTCTCCTTCCAGAAGACTTCCCACAGTTTAACGCAAGCTTCCGGCAGGTCGGCGTTTGGGCCGATCAAGAATCGTTGACGGCGGGCTCCGACTCGGCAGGCTCGTGGTCCGGTCGCGAGGGTTCTATCTTGCACTTGTCGAGCAGAGCTACGGCCTTCTCGTAAAGCTCCTCCTCGGTACGGGCGTACCGACCACCCTCGAATATCTCTTCTATCTTCTGGCGAGTCTTCTGCATATACATAAGACTAAACGTCACAGCACGCCCCCAGGTTACAAAAGCGCAACAATCCGGTAAGAGCGAAATAACCGCGCTCGACCCTCGACACCAGGCCGCTCCAGATTCGAAGTAGCCGGGGGACACCCGCGAGGAGCGTAGCCCCAGGCATATCAGCCGATACGCCTAAGTGCTTGTTTTGCAGGCGATTTAGTGTTGTTTCACTAGCTTCAGTGAGGTATAATCGGACCATGACAGAGACGAAAAACATCAGGCAGGACTGGCTCAGCGTACCGAGGCATCGGGAGGAAGAGCGGCTCGACCCCCATGTGTACAAGCGTGGCATCAACGGGTTGACGGTGGAGGAGGCGACTCGTCGGGCGTTTCCGAGGGTGATGGATATTCTGGGGCGGAGTGGCGAGGAGTATTCAGAGTTCGAGCAGCAGTTGGTGCGGCAGACGGTAAGGGCGTGTTTGATCTCTCAGGTTTCCCGGGCGAACCTGTATCGCATTGCGGGCATTTTGGTTGCCGACAGGCGTGATGAGGGTGCGCACATCGACACGTCGCTCGCGCTCGCCTACGTCGCGGCGCTCAGGGAGGCCTTCATCACGGAGCTCTCCGTCGGTGAGCGGGTCCAGACGCCGCTCGGTTTCGGGGAGGTCCGCTACGTCTCCGGCGACGGCGCCAACGCCGCCATCAGGCTAGACAACGACTACGAGGTCTGGCTGCCGGCCGAGCGGGTTTCGCGTCCAGGCGCAGCGATCCGACGCGCGTCTTAGAGCGATTTGCGAAAGTTCGACTTCCGCAAATCGCCCATTTCAGCTGTCAGCACTTCTGCTGGTCGGATCTTCGTTTCGCTGACTCTCTGAGAGGCTGAGCGTCTTTGCAAGCTGCTTTGGTGGGGCTTCTCTCTGGCGGTGGTCTTTCCGGTAGACTAGCGGGGTTGTAACTGCCACAGAGGGCGTGTCATGGAGAAGTCCAAAGCACGGGTGATCTGCAACCCCGCCTCGGGCGGCGGGGGCTACGACCCCGATGAGATCCGCGCCGAGCTCGAAGGACTCGAGGTCGAGTGGATAGAGACCGAGGGACCGGAGGATGCGATAGAGGCCGCCCAGGAATGGTGCGAGGGATTGCTCATCGTCGCCGGTGGTGACGGCACGATCAACGACGTGGTCAACGGGCTCGGTAAGGCCGGTTTCCCGGAGGGCGTGACCCTCGGCATACTTCCCGCGGGCACCGGCAACGACCTCGCCGCCACGCTGTGCATCCCCGAGGACCCCGACCTCGCCAAGGACGTTATCCTTCAGAACAGGGGTCGGTGGCTCGACGTGGCGCGGGTGCGGTCCGAGCGGATCGGCGAGAGGTTCTTTATCAACGTGGCGACCGGGGGGCTTGGGGCGGAGATCTCCAACGTCAACGACGAGGAGCTCAAGAAGCGTTGGGGCAAGCTCTCCTACCTGCGGGCCTCACTTGAGGTCGCGAGAGATTTCGACGTGCGCGAGCTTACGCTCTACCTCGACGGCGAGGCGCACGAGGTGAAGGCGGTCAACATGGCGGTGGGTAACTGCCGATACACGGGGGGTGGCTGGCCGGCGACGCCGAAGGCTAACCCCGAGGACGGGCTTCTCGATGTGGTCGTCATAGAGACACTGGGGGCCGGAGAACTATTCAAGCTCGCCCCGACGGCCCTGGCGCAGTTCGACTACCTCGACAAAGACGGTATCTTCTTCGCACGGGCCAAAGACGTGGTCGTCGAGACCCAACCGCCCGGGCTCGAGTTCACCGCCGACGGCGAGATCATCGGCGACGAGCCTGCCGAGTTCTCCGTAATTCCGCAAGCCCTCAAGGTCGTGGTCGGACCCGAGTACGTGCCAGAGCCGGAAGGATAGAATAGAGCCATGATCAAGGTTCTATTCTTTGGCGCCGCGGCGGACCGGGCTGGGACCCGCGAGGCCGAGTTGGAGGTTGAAGACGGGCTGACGCTCGCGGAGATCTGGCCGCTGCTCGTCGAGCGTCATCCCGATCTCGCGCCCATGCGCGACACGCTGGCCTTCGCCGTAAACGACGAGTACGCGCGCGCCAGCGCCGTCGTGTCAGCGGGCGACGAGGTGGCTGTACTTCCGCCCGTCTCGGGCGGTTAGGTGTTCGCCATAGTCGACGGGCCCATTGACGTGGGAGCACTTATCGCTGGTGCCAAGAGGCCGGATTGTGGTGCCATCGCTACGTTCGTGGGCACGACGAGGGTCGATGATTCGGAAGGCGCGTCGGTCGAGCACCTAGAGTACGAGGCGTACCGCCCGATGGCCGACAGGAAGCTGGAGGAGATCGGGGCCGAGATAATGGAACGTTGGGACGTGAGGCACATCTCGATCGTGCACCGTCTGGGAAGGGTCGATCCAGGTGAGACTAGCGTCGCGATAGTCGTCGCCTCTGCACGCCGCGGGCCGGCGTTCGAGGCCAGCCGCCACGCCATCGAGCGCATCAAAGAGGTCGTACCCATCTGGAAGCGCGAGGTCTGGTCAGACGGCTACGTTTGGGTAGGCAGCCAGGTCGGGACCAGGGAGCCGGCTACCGGCAGTCGTTAGACCATCGGCTACCCGAACACCACGTAGATCACAAACGCCCCGGCGAAAGCCAGGCTGCCCGCGACGATGATCAGGTATGCCACCACCGAGGGCTCGAACTCGTTCGCCGAGATGCTGCGCCGGTTGTTGAGGAACTGCATGGTCCCAAGGATGAGCGTGAGGGCCCCGAGCAGCGCGAGTGCGAGTCCGAAGAGCTCCGTGGCGCTGGCGGGACCGACCTGAAGCTCGGCGGCCTTCGCCAGAGCACCAGCCCTCTCGACGACGAGGCCCAGGGAGATCAGGCTGATCCCCGTCCTCACCCACGAGAGCAGCGTCCGCTCGTTGGCGAGGTGCTCCCTGATCTCGGTCTGACTCTGCTGGGACGTGTCTTTGTTCTCTTCGCTCACCGCATCGGACCTCCCTACCACGGAAGACTACATGCTGGAGCGCCCGACCGTTTGCCCGCCCCCGGACTTTTTGCCTTCGGGCCAAAGCCCAATCCCCGCTCCTGGGGTAGAGTTCGTCCCGAGGAACGTAGACAATATGCTTTGCCGTTCGGGGGTAGGTTGAGCGAAGGGAACAGGCTGTTGGATCGACGGGTCGGGCTCGAGCAGGAATTCTTCCTGGTCGAGGACTCGGGACGCCCATCGAAGCGGGCCGACGAGTTCTTGAAGGTCTGCCAGGCTCTAACAGAGGAAGAATCCGGCTCCGCGGCGTGCTTCGCCCCCGAGTTCGTGTTGGGCCTGGTCGAGGTGAACACGCCCCCGGTCTACACCCTCTCCAACCTGGAGCGCGAGTACTTGAAGAATTTGGATCTAGCCTTGCGTGCGGCGAGGTCCCTGGGGCTCAGGCTTTACCCGCTCGGTACTTATCCCCTGCCCCTTGAGCCCGCGGTCCGCGACGGGTTGGACTACAGGGTGCAGGTGGGCACCGTCGGGCCCGAGAGGTTCGTGGACGCCGGGAGGTGCGCCGGCACGCACCTGCACCTGGAGCTGCGGTCGGGGACTGTCGATGCGGGGGCGGCGATCTCCGCCGCGGCGTCCACCGCCGCGCGCGAGGAGGCACTGAACATCTACAACCTCGCGACGGCGTTGGACCCGGCCCTGATCTCGCTCACCCGCTCGTGTCCTTTCTTCGAGGGGAGAACGGCCGGGCTGGCCGTCCGGACGGTCCACTACAGGGGCAACGCCGTCTTCGGGTGGGAGGGAGTCTACACGGACCTGCCCCAGGTCGGCGCCCTGCTGCCCTACGCCGACGACGCGGAACACCTGATCCAACAGCAGTTCGACCGCTACAGGGCCTGGCTCTCCGCCATGGACCGGGCCGGCGTCGAGAGACGATACTTCGCCGAGGCAGGCGGGGACCTGCTGAGACCGGCCTGGAACCCGGTGCGCCTCAACCGCCAGGGGACGCTAGAGCTACGCGGCATGGACAGCAACCACCCCGAGGTAACCCTGACGACGGCCGCCCTCATCCTCGGCGCCACCGACCGCGTAAGGCGAGACGGCCTCGAAGTCGTGCCCGACAGCGGGGTAAGTATTTTCGAAGTCATGGGGGACGTGCTCAGGGTGCCGGACTTCGATCGTCTGAACGGGGATCTGCTCTACTCAGCCGTCACCGGGGGCGCGAACGACGAGGCAATCGCCACCTACCTGGACTCGATCCTCGATATGGCCGGGGACGGCGAAAGGCTCAACGAGCTCAGACGCCACCGCAGCGCCACCGGCGCCTACCCGACCACCGAGGCCGCCATCCTCGAAGACTACCCCCCCGCTCCCCCCGCTGACGGTCACCTCTCCGAAGCCGAAGGGTTGCGACTCATACTCGAGGCGTGCGAAGAGCTGGAGGCCCAGGTCTCGCGCCTCAGCCGGTCCCAGGACCAAAAAGAAGAGCCAGCGGACGTCTCGTAGGTCAGAGCGGGGATCCCAACCGCACCAGGCAAAGAACAACGCGTCACCGGGGCTTCTATGCTGAGCGAGCTGCCTTCGGCAACTCGGCACGCCTGCTTCGCGGGCTTGTCAGCCTGTGTGAAGGTTACAGTGGTTTGCTCCACAACGACGTTTAACGCCGCGGGTATACTCGCGACATGGGTAAGGACCGCGCGGTTTCGGGCATGGATTTCGGGGTGCGGGTGGCGGCGGTGGTGGAGCGGGGAGGGGACATTCTCCTGGTTCGTCACCAGAAACTGGATAGGGACCCTTACTGGGTGCTACCCGGAGGTAGGCTCGAGCCGGGCGAGACGATACCGGAGTGCGCCGTCCGAGAGCTCGCCGAAGAGACAGGCCTTACTGCGGACTTTTCCGGTGTCCTCTACGTGGGCGAGTTCTTCCGCGAGGGTCGGCATACGATCGACGTCGTGGCCAGGATGGCGCTGGAAGGTGACGGGAAAGCCGTCCTCGGGAGCGACCCCGAGGTCGCGCCCGGCGCCGAGCCGACCCTGAGGGAGGTTCGCTGGGTAGGCGTCGGTGAGCTGCGGGGGATCGAGCTTCTGCCCGACTCCGTAAAGCAACGGCTCCTGAGAGACGCAGGCGACGGATGGACCCCTGACGACGTCTACCTGGGGGACTCTGGTGGGTGACGCGCAGGGTGCTTTGCTCTCTGTGGTCGCCCTGGATGCGCTGGTCGCGGGGTTCGCGATCGGGGGGTTCTGGGTCTCGGTCCTCCTGATGAGGAGCTTGGGCAACAAGGTAGGTTACTCCCTCTCTCCCCTCGGGTTCTCGCGACCCGGAGGCGGTATCCTGGGAGGGATCGGTATCGGGATGTTCGTCGGTGTGTTCGCCATCGTACTGAGCTTCGCCGTAAACCCGCTCAGCGCGCTCGTCCTCGAACGGCTCGGCTACTCCACTGAATCGACGGTCCAACGACCGTTCATGGAGGGGCTCACAGGCTGGGTGCGCGAGAGCCCGGGCGTCGCCGTACCCGCGATAGTCCTGGTCGTCGTCGTGTTCGGTCCCGCCGTGGAGGAGCTGGTCTTCAGGGGCGTCGTCTTCAACGGCCTCTACCGGCTGGGGAGTTGGTTCTCTACGAGGTCGAAAAGCAAAGAGAGCGCGGTGATACCTTTTGGTAAAGTTATCTTTGTCACTTCCGCGCTCGCGTCTTCTGTGCTTTTCGCCCTGCTGCACCTGGAGCCGGTGCTCTTGCCCACCCTCCTGATACTCGCGATGATCCTGTGCTTCCTCTTTCGCCGCACGGGCAGCCTGCTGCCGTGTTTCGTGGCGCACGCGACCTTCAACTCCTTCGCCACCGCCATCATCGTCCTGGATGGACTGGGCGTTCTGAACGTACCGATTTAGCAGCAAGTCAGCATTTCAGCTTGCTGTCTTCTTGCGTTTGTCAGATGCGCGATTCTCGTGTGGGTTGATCCCTCATACCTGGTCCGGATGAACACCAATGGCGCGACGATACCGGCCATCGCCCACGGGTCTTTTGCCTTCGCCGTGGGTTCCCGATTTCGCGGGAACGACATACGGGAGGGCTTCCGTGTGTCCACCGCCACAAGCAATTCCCTTTTAGCCGGACTCGGTATCAGCATTTGTCGGGCTATTGGCCTGGTTATACTCCGACGTAGCGGGCTCTGGGACGTATGAGTGAGTCGCTCTCGTACTGCTCTATGGCGTGGCCGATCCAACCGACCGTCCTGCCGAGGCCGAACAGAGCGACCGCCCCGCCGGCCGGCAACGCCAGCGCCCGGCCGACCGTCGCGAGCGCGAAATCCACCGTGGGAAGCCCGCCCATCAGGCGCAGGACTTCCCCGGCGACAGCCTCGGAGAGTTGGACGGCGGGACTTTCTGGGCACGTTTCGGCCACGAGGCGCAGCAACCCGGCACCGCGGGGGTCCCCTTCCGGGTAGAGCGAGTGCCCGAAACCTGGGATGCGCTCCCCACGCCTGAGGCGGCCGGAGATCACCGCCCGCGCGTCACCCGCAACCTCAGCCTCCCGCAGAAATGCCTCGACGAGTTCGACCTCCCCCCCGTGTTTGACCCCCCCGAGCGCCGCAAGGCCGGCGAGAACCACGGCATAAGGAGTGGCCCCCGACGAGGCCACGCACCGGGCCGCGAACGTCGAGACGGGCAACTCGTGGTCGGCGCAAAACACGAAGGCGGCATCGAGGAGCGCCCCGGCCCCCGCTACCCGCGGACTCCAGCCGTGCCCGAGCGCCTCGGCCAAACTTGGGGCGTCTTCCCCGGAGGCCGCCTTCGTCATCAGGCGTAATATCCTGGCGCCGGTGTGTGCGACGGCCGCAGGGCGCAGGTCGTAGGCCGCGGGGTCCTCGGCGGCTGCCAACGGTAGCAAGATCTGGAAGACATCGATGGGCGGCATCCCGGCCACGCTCTCGAGAACGGTCCTGGTGCGTCCCGAGAGCGCCTTTTCTTCGGGCGGGAAGAGATCCGGGGCCATCATCTCGTCGCCCGTCCAGATGAGGGCAGCAACGTTCTCGACGCTCTCCTGCCTGGCGAGGGCCACCACATCGCGGCCCCTGTAGTACAACCGGCCGTCGTCGATGAGGGTGATCCCCGACTCCATCACCGGCGTGCCCCAGTGCAACGCACCCTCCACGACCCCGTCAGGGTCCCGCCTGCGCTCCTTCCTCTCCTTGAGCCTCCGTACGTCCTCCGCCCGGTACCGCCTGTTGCGCTTCTTCCCCTCCGCCGCCTCAGACCGTATCATCCCCCGACTCACGTACGCGTACAACGTCGCTACGCTTACCCCCAGCTCCTCCGCAGCCCGCCCCGCATTGAGATACCTCTCATCCAACCGTCCACCTCATCCAATGTCTCTACCCGCGACCGTACTACAACTTGATTCTAAAATCAATATTGATACATATATTGTTAACGGTTACTCTTATAGGGCAGGGGTCGGACTGAAAGGAAGAAGATGGGCGAGAACTCTGGTACGGGCTTTGTTGCGGGGCTTGAAGATGTGGTGGCGGTCGAGACCCGGCTCAGCAGCGTGGAAGGTGAGGCCGGGGAGTTGACCATCGCGGGTTTTCTGGTCGAGGAGCTGGCGGGGCGGGCCTCCTTCGAGGAGGTTCTCTACCTGCTTTGGAACGACGAGTTGCCCGACGCTGAACGGCTTGCGGACTTTCGAGAGAGGCTTGCCGGGAGGCGGGAGGTGCCGCGGGCTACGCTGGAGTTGTTGCGGTCCGTGGCGGCCGAGAAGGTGCCGGTTATGGACGCGCTGCGCATGGCTGCAGGCACCGTAAGGACGGGAGCCGACGACGAGGAAGCGCTTGTGCTGGTTTCCTGTCTGCCGACCATCGTTGCGGCGTACTGGCGGATGCTCGGGGGTGAGCAGCCGGTGGCTCCGGATCCCGAGCTAGAGCATGCCGCCAACTACCTGTATATGCTAACTGGCGAAGTTCCCGGCGGGGAGTTCGCGCGGGCGCTCGAGACGTACCTTGGAGCCGTGTCTGACCATGGCATGAACGCGTCTACCTTTGTCGCGCGGGCCATCGTCTCCACGCGCTCGGACTTCGTCTCGGCGGTGGCCGGGGCCATTGGGGCGCTTAAGGGGCCGTTGCACGGTGGTGCGCCGGGGCCAGCGCTCGATCTGGTGTTCGAGATCGGGGAGGCTGGCAGAGCCGAGGCGTACCTGCGGGAGAAGCTGGGGCGTGGCGAGCGGCTCATGGGGTTCGGGCACAGGATCTACCGGGTCCGCGACCCGCGGGCCGATGTGCTTGCAAGCGCCGCGGAGCGCCTGTACACGACAGACGGGGACAAGGAGTTGTACGACCTCGCGCTGGACGTTGAGAAGACGGCGCTCCGGCTTCTCGCGGAGTACAAGCCGGGTAGGAACCTGCAGACCAACGTCGAGTTCTACACGGCGTTGCTATTGCACGGGCTGAAATTGCCGACGGAGCTTTTCACCCCGACATTTGCGATGGGAAGGGTTGCGGGGTGGACGGCGCACTGCTTCGAGCAGAGGGCGCTCGATCGCCTCATCAGGCCGCAGTCGGAGTACGTGGGGGCAGGGGGCAGAAGATGGGTGCCGCTGGAGGAGCGGTAGTAAGAGTAAAAAGCGACCCCCGGAGAAGTCCGGGGGCCGTACCCTTCTGAGCGTTACGCAGGTATCCCGCTTTTCAGCACGTCCGCCTTCACTACATGGGAGGCGGATAAAGTAACCCAGGATCCCGCCGGGTGTTTTGGTGGGCCTAGGTCAGAGCCACCTCTCCCAGAAGATACCCGCGACTACTACTCGATGCGTCTATCTGGATCA
>DATDKB010000452.1:0-5858 GCA_036520255.1 Rubrobacter sp.
GGGCGGTGTGCGCCTTGCAGTAGTCCTGTATCTCTCTTGCCAGCTCATCGGAGGGCTCGTAATCCTTGCCGACCACGATAAACGCCTTGACGACGCTCCCGCGGTCCTCGTCCGGCGCAGGCACGACGGCGCTCTCGACAATGGCGGGGTGCTCGATGAGGACGCTCTCGATCTCGAACGGCCCGATGCGGTAGCCGGCGGAGAGGATCACGTCGTCCGAGCGTCCCACGAACCACAAATATCCGTCGGCATCCCTGTACGCTCTGTCGCCGGTCAGGTAGTAACCGTCGCGGAAAACGGCCCCGGTCGCGTCGGGCTGCTCCCAGTACTCCTTGAAAAGCGCGGGGATTCTTCCGAAGAGGGCGATGTCGCCGAGTTCGTCGGGCTGGCACTCGTTGCCTTCGGGGTCGATGACCCTCATGTCGCAGCCGGGAGACGGCTTGCCCATGGCGCCGGGCCTCACTTCGAGGCCTGGGTAGTTGCCGACGAGCAGGGTGTTCTCCGTCTGCCCGTAGCCGTCGTAGATGGTCAGGCCGTGCAGCTCTTTCCAGCGTTCGATGACTGGCGGGTTCAGCGGCTCCCCGGCGGAGACGGCGTGGCGGATGGTAGAGAGGTCGGCCTGTTCCAGCTCCGGGGTCTTGGCGAGGAGGCGGTACTCGGTCGGGGCCTGGCAGAGGACAGAAATATCGTAGCGCTCCATCAGGTCCAGGCGCTCGGCGGGGTCGAAGCCACCTTCGTGGAAGAAGGTCTCGGTCCCCTGGCTCCACGGCCCTAGAAAGACATTCCAGATGCTCTTGGCCCATCCCGTTCCCGAGGTGCACCACAGCCTGTCGCCCTCCCGAAGGTCCAGCCAGTACCTGGCCTCCATCCACTTGGCGTGCGTGTAACCGTGCGTGTGCAGTACGCCCTTGGGATGCCTGGTCGTACCCGACGTGTAGAGGATGAATGCACTGTCGCCGGCCGCCGTGTCCTCGGCTGTAAAATCCTCGGAGGCCCCGTCCATGAGCACCTCGTAGGAATCCCAGCCGTCCCGCTCTTCGCCGAGGAAGACGAAGTGCCTGAGACCGGGGGCGTCCTGGCGCATCTTTTCGACCTCTTCGACGCCTTCTGTGCCCGAGACAATGGCCACCGAGCCCGAGTGCTCGGCCCTGAACTTCAGGTCGCTGGCCCTGAGCTGGGCGGCGCACGGGATGGCGATGGCCCCGAGCTTCAAGAGGCCTGTCAGGATGGCGTGCCACTCCGGCACCTTGCCGAGGAGGACCATCACCCTGTCGCCGCGGCTCACGCCCATCTCCCGCGCCGCGTCCGCGAACCTGTTGGAGAGGACCGAGAACTGGGCGAAATCGAAGCGTCGCTCCTCGCCGCTCTGTGCCAGCCAGATCATGGCCGGCCGGTCCTGCGCTGCCCACCGGTCTACCACGTCGCGCCCGAAGTTGAACCTCTCCGGCGTCTCCCAATCAAAGCCCGCGTGGGTCTTCTCGTAGTCTCCTATATTGGTCACGAACCCTCACCTTTCCCCAAAGGTATCTTTCTGGAACCGCATTTTACTAGAAGGTGGACTTCCGGCATGTGTACAGGACGACCGGCGAGGCGGCCGGTGCGCCGTGCCAGATCCCTAGCCCATTGCTTGGGCGAGGGGCTATTCCTGGTCTTCCGCGACCACCGACTCGGCCGCGATTCTGCCGAAGACGAGGCCGGAGGCGAGGCCGCTCGCGTACCCGCCTACGGCGACCCCACCGACTTCCACCCCGGCCGCGTACAGGCCCGGGATCGGCCGTCTGTCTTCACCGCGCAGTACTCTGCAACCCGCATCGACCGCGAGGCCGCCTACCGTGTGTGTTATGTACGGCGCTACCTTTACGGCTACGAAGGGCGGGTCGCGCAAGCGCCTCGCAGGACCCGTTCTCGGGGGCGAGGTCTCCCCGCCCGCGGCGATGGCCGCGTTGTATTCCTCGATAGTACGTAGGAAATTTTCACGGGGCACGCCAAGCACTCCGAGCTCGACGGCCAGTTCTTCGAGGCTAGCCGCCTCTATGACGGTTCCGCCGGTGCTCCTGGCTACCTCCACCATCTCCCCCGCGGTTCGCTCGCGCACCCTGGCTTCGAGACCGGCGGCATCCAGGACGTACCAGGCATACAGCCCCGGCTGGTGGACCGTGGCCCTCGTGAGGGCCGTCTCGGACCAGTCCGCGCCTTCGTCGGCATAGCGTTCGCCCCGGGCGTTAACCGCGACGGCGTGGCGGCCGTAGAGCTGGGAGACCTCGACGAACCGCTCGGGGGGAAAGTTGGCGGGAGGCGCTGGCAGGTTGCGGCCGTAGAACTCGTCGAGGCCGGCGCTCGCGAGAGCACCCCTCTCCAGCGCCGCGAGAAAACCATCGCCCGTGCTCCTCTGGTGCGCACGCACCGGCATCCTGCCGGGTCCCCGAACGATGTAGCGCCCGACAAGCTCGGGTTTTGCGGCGAAGCCGCCGGACGCGAGGACCACGGAATCGGCCGCGAATTCTTTTTTCCTCCCCGACCGAGACGCTCGCACGCCGGTTATACGTCCTGCGTCCTCCGCCAGTGCTTCGAGAGCCGAGTGCGTGAGGATCCCACCTCCTGAAGCCCGAATACGCTCTACTAGCGCCGCCACTGTCTGTTCCGGGTCGAAGCGGGCGCCGAATGTGAGCGGGTTGCCCGTCTCGCGTGAGAGCAGCGCACCTCCCGCCTGCTCCAGCCAGTCCAGGCCGGAGTCCAGACGGTCGAGGATTAATTTCTGAAGAACAACGTCTCCGCCGGGTGCCTCCGTGCGGTAAGTCGGCATGTCCCTGTAAGACCATACGTAGCCGCTTGAGAGGAGGAAGGACCCGCCGGGGCGGTCGCCCTTCTCCAGCAGGGTAACGCGCGCGCCGAGTTCCGCGGCCCTGAGGGCGGCGGTGAGGCCGGCGAGGCCGCCGCCGGCGATAACGACACGCACTCTAGGTCAGGGAGAACGTGGGCTTGTGCTCGACGTACTCCACGCTGACGCCCTCGGGCCCGCTGACGAAGGCCGCGAGGGTGTTGGGTCCCTCGACGAAATTGGTGACCTCCAGACCCTTCTCCTCGGCCTCCCTGCGGTGGTCTTCGGCCGAATCCACCAGGCAACCGATGTGGAAGAGCATGCCCCCCGCATCGTGCGCGGAGTCGGTTAGGCGTATCAGGTACTCGCCCGCCTTAACGCTGGCGTTGTCTGCGGGGGTGAAGCCCATCTCGACGAATGCGCGTGCGGACTCCCCGGGCGAGCCCGAGCGCAGTGTGAAGCCTTCCAGATCGTAGTCTGCGAACTCCCCTTCGCCAGGAACGAGGGCGAGCGGGAGTCCTTCCGGGCCGGCAAAAGCGTATCCGCCGTCGAGCGGTTCGGCGTTGGCCTCGGGTGGGAGCTTGGCCGCGGCGGCTTCCGGGTCGGCCACGCGGATGGTTATGCGTGAGATCTCCCCCGGCGAGGGCGTCGTGCCCTGCGGGGCGTCGAAGAGGGTGAGCTTGCCGAGCCTGCCGCCGGCTCCCACCAGGGTGTAACGTTCCGTGTGGTCAATGACGTGGAACCCGAGGTGCGTGGTCAAGAACCTAGCGGCCTCATCCCTGTCGTTTATGTAGAGGGCTATGTGATCCAACATCCTTACCTGCATGTGTTCTCCTTACTAAAGCGTTCTCCACGAAGAAGATAGCACGTCTGTTTATACGGGTTTATGCGTCCCGGTGGTTCGCCAGATGGGACGAACCGCGCGTTCTGGTTAGGGAAGGCTTAGACTATGGTCGTTGGTCTCAAAGACGAAGGAGTCGCGTTGGAACGTACGGTGATCCTCGGGGCGGCCCGGACGCCCTTTGGGCGGTTTGGCGGCGTGCTCTCGCCCCTGAGCGCGCCCGAGCTCGGGGGGGCGGCGATCAGGGAGGCGGTGGACCGCTCCGGCGTCGAGGACGGAGAGTTGCAGCACTCCATCTTCGGCATCGTGGTGCAGGCGGGGGTTGGGCAGATCCCGTCGCGTCAGGCCAACTTCCACGCCGGGCTCCCTTTCACACTCACGACCGAGACGCTCAACCAGGTGTGCGCCTCCGGCCTCAGGAGCGCGACGCTGGGGGAGACCCTGATCCGGGCCGGCGACTACGACGTAATCCTGGCCGGCGGCATGGAGAGCATGTCGAACGCGCCCTACCTGTTGCCGAAAGCCCGCTGGGGGGCGCGCATGGGAGACACGCCCGCGCTCGACTCGATGATGCACGACGGACTCCTCGACGCCTTCGAGCACGTCAACATGATCCGATTCGGCACCGACGGCGCCGAGAAGTTCGACATCTCCCGCGAACAGCAGGACGAGTGGGCGCTCCGCAGCCACCAGCGTGCCGCCGCCGCAACCGACGACGGAAGGCTCCCCGAGGAGATAGTCGGCGTCAAGGTGCCAGGCAAGAAGGGGCAGGCCACCTTTGTAGATGCCGACGAGCCGATCCGACGCGACACCACCATCGAAAAACTCGCCAAGCTTTCGCCGATAGACGAAGGCGGCACCGTAACCGCCGGCAACGCGCCAGGCGTCACGGACGGGGCGGGCGCCCTGGTGCTCGCTAGCGAGTCTTACGCCGAGAAGCGTGGTCTCGAGCCGCTCGGCACCATCGTCGCCCACGCCAAGGTCGCGGAGGAGCCGCCGAGCTTGCTTACCGTGCCGGGCAATTCGGGTAAGCTCGCGCTGCATAAGGCGGGTTGGAGCGCGAAGGACCTTGATCTCGTGGAGATAAACGAGGCGTTCGCGGGGGTCGCGATCCACTCCACCCGCATCCTCGGCGTGAACCCCGAGATCGTTAACGTCAACGGCGGCGCCCTCGCGCTCGGCCATCCCGTCGGCGCGTCCGGCGCGCGCATCCTGACGACGCTCTTCTACGAGCTGCGGCGCAGGGGAGGCGGCCGAGGGCTCGCGGCCATCTGTTCCGGCGGCGGCCAGGGCGACGCCGTGTTGGTCGAGGTGTAAGGGCGGTCCGCGAACCGCCTACAAAGGTCGAGGCGAAAGGAGCGGTGGAGATGGGCGATGACGGGAGAGACAACGCGGACAACCCTGGGGTGATCACACCACCCTTTATCTACGCCGGGGCCCTCGCCGCCGGCCTGCTGACAAACTGGCTCTTCCGGATTTCCTTTCTGCCGCGCCGGCTCGCGCGCGCCCTCGGGCCTCTGCTAATCATCGGCGGGTTCGTGGTAGGGTTTCTAGGATTTCGTGAGATGAGCCGGGCCGGGACGAACGTGGACCCGTACAGGCCCGCGACGGCGGTCGTCACCGGGGGGCCCTACCGCTTTACCCGCAACCCGATGTATGTCGGGTTCACGTTGATGTACCTGGCTATCTCGGCATTGGCCAACGCGCTCGTGCCCGTCCTGCTTCTTCCAGCGGTCAAGCAGTTGATGCGACGTGGCGTCATCGAGCGCGAGGAGCGCTACCTGGAGCGCAAGTTTGGGGATGAGTACCTGCAATACAAAGGTAGGGTACGACGTTGGATCTGAACGAGGGAGGAGAATTGCTTCCGTACGGCGATTCTTCCCCACAGATCGCGCGGTCTGCCTGGGTCGCGCCGGGGGCCTACGTCATCGGGGACGTACACCTGGGTGAGGAGTCGAGCGTGTGGTACGGGGCGGTGTTGCGCGGCGACACCGAGCCCATCCTGATCGGGGCCAGGACCAATGTCCAGGACGGATGCGTCTTGCATGCTGACCCTGGCTACCCTGCGATCGTCGGCGAGGGTTGCGTAGTCGGGCACAACGCGGTCGTACACGGGTGCGAGATCGGGGACAACTGCCTCGTCGGCATGGGCGCGACTATTTTGAACGGCGCGAAGATCGGCTATTGCTCCATCGTGGC
>DATDKB010000453.1:0-5348 GCA_036520255.1 Rubrobacter sp.
AGAAGAGCGGACGACGGGCTTCGAACCCGCGACCTCCAGCTTGGGAAGCTGGCGCTCTACCAACTGAGCTACGTCCGCGCGAGGTACGAATTTTAGCACGCCGGGCGTGACTCTAGTAACCTAGAAAGACTTTGGAAAAAAGCTACGCGGCCTCTGAGTACAACTTTTGTCCGCGCTGCGCCGGCCGGTTCGAGGAGCGCGTCGTCAAGGAAGGCGACCCCGAGCGGCTGGTCTGCGAGAACTGCGGGTTCGTCTTCTACCTCGGGCCGAAGCTGGTGGCCGGGGCGCTCTTCGAGCTGGGCGGGGGGGTACTGCTCGTCCAGCGGGACATCGAGCCGGGGTACGGGAAGTGGACTTTCCCTGGCGGCTTCGTGGAGCGCGGCGAGAGGGCTGAAGCGGCGGCAGAGCGCGAGGTGCTCGAAGAGACGGGGCTCGAGGTACGAGTCTCCGGCATCGTCGGGCTCTATTCCTACGAGGGCCAGATTCCGGCCATCGCCGTCTTCGCCGCGATGGTCACCGGCGGCGAGGCCGCGCCCCTGGACGAAACCATGGATGTGAGGACCTTCCCGAAGGACGGTATTCCGTGGGCCGAGCTGGCCTTCCCCAGCACCGAGCACGCGCTGAGGGACTACCTGTCAGGCGATGGGGGAGTGCCTGGATCCGCGCGCGAAAGCAACGCGCCGAGTACCTTCCAGCCGTAGGCGCCCTCACGGACCCAGGCTCCCCCGAGCTCGAAGCCCTCGTGCGCCAGGACGGTACCCCCGAGCGACTCGTAGATGCCGCGTGCGGTACGGTTCTCCTCGAAATAGGGAGCAGGCCGGAGGTGATGCCGCGTCCGACCAGGTACCGGGCTACCGCGGCCACGAGCGCCCGCCCCGCGCCACTTTCTTGGCCATCGGGCAGGACGTAGACCGTCTCGAACTCGCCCCCGTACACTCCTCAAGCCCCTTCGAGAACTCCTTTCTGGGACGCCCGCAGGCGAAGCCGAAGATGCCCCGGTCGTCCTCGGCCACGAACACGCCGCTGGCACCCGACGTGAGGCGGCCCAGCCAGAGGTGCTCGGATTCCTCGTAGGAGAGGCCAGCTAGGTAATCGCCAGGGCCGATGCCCCTGTAGGCGTCCCGCCAGGTGTCCACGTAGACGGCCGAGATGCTGGGGGTGTCGCGTGCCTGATCAGGAACCGTCGTTCGCTGGGTCGAAGACCGCGGCGACGGCCGCGACGATCTTCGCCTCATCCGCCAGCCGCCCGACGCCTGGCTCTTCTTCCGCCGACGCCATAAGCCCCTCGGCGGGACCGACGAAGTGGTGGCCCCAGCCCTTGAGCGTCTCGACGTTGCGGGCGTTTGAGGGACTGATCCACATCTCCGGGTTCATCGCCGGGGCCCAGAGAACTTCCCTCGCTCCGGCCAGTATCGTGGCCGAGAGCAAGTCGTCGCCGAGCCCGATGGCCGAGCGCGCCATCGAGTCGGCGGTGGCGGGGGCGACGAGGACGAGGTCGGCCCAGCGCGCCAGGGACACGTGCTCGACGCGCCCCGAGTGCTCCCACCACGTTCTATCCGTGTGAATGCTGCCGCCGGCGGCGATAGACAACGTCTCCTCGGGAATAAAGCGGAAAGCGGCGTCGGTGGCGACGACGCGGACCTCGTGCCCGGCCTCTTTAAGGCGCCGGATCACACCCGGTGCCTTGTACGCCGCAATCCCGCCCGTCACGCCCACGACTACCCTGGCCACGCCGGTAAGTATACAGAGCCCTCAGCACGTCCGGCCAAAGCGAAAACAAGAGCCTGGATTACTGAAGTGCTTAGAAACTAGTAACATGCCCCGTGTGAAGTCCTCTGATGTAGACAGGAGAGTCTGGGCCGACTATGCGCTCGTATTCGTGGGCGTCTTCGCGCTTGCGATAGGCTGGTTTGCCAGGCTGTACCAGTTGGGCTTCCCGCCCAAACTGATTTGGGATGAGATCTTCTTCCCCGTCTACGCCAGGGACTACCTGAACGGAATCCCGTTCTTCGACTTGCATCCCCCTTTGGGCAAGTTCATCATCGCGGCCGGTATCGCCATCGTGGGCGACACGCCTGTCGGATGGAGGATTATGCCAGCCCTGTTCGGTTGCGCCATGGTTCCGCTCGCGGCGGCGTTCGGCTGGTACTACTTCAGGGAGAGGGTCGGGGCCCTGCTGCTGGCCACCTTCATCGCCTGCGAGACGATGCTGATCGTCTACTCCCGCACCGGGCTAATGGACGGCATCCTCGTGTTCTTCATGCTCGCGACCTTTCTCGCGGCCGTCCTCGTCCGGCTGAGGCAGCAGGTCCTGTGGCCGATGGTGCTGCTCGGCCTGACCATCGCCGTGAAGTGGGCGGCCTTCCCGCTGGCCGTGCCCGTCGGCTACGTCCTCTGGCGCAGGGGCTTCTTGAAACCGTTCCTGTTTACCCTGTGGGTCCCCGCGGTCGTCTACCTCTCCGTGGTGTTCTTCGGGCAGGTCGCCAACCCGACCGGGGCCAGCAGCGCCTTCAACGAGAACAACCCGTTCACGAACGTGGTCAGGTGGCACCGCCAGGCCCTAGTTAACGTCACGAAGGCGGTCCCGAACGACCAGGCGTCCCCCTGGTGGAGCTGGCCGCTCATGACCCGCCCCATACTGCTCTTCTACCAGGAGTACGGTGCGGGCAGGGTGGCGACCGTGTTCGCCGTTGGCAACCCGCTTGTGTGGTGGGCCAGCACGTGCGCCGTGATCGCCGGCATCGTCGAGCTGTGGTGGCGCCGCGCGGTCCGCGGGACGCCCATAGTGGACCATCCGCTGATGCCCATAGTCCTCGGCTACGTGTGCCTCATGTTGCCCTGGTTGCCGGGCAGCCGGATACCGTTCATCTACAACTACCTGCCGATGTACCCCTTCGCCATGCTGGCCCTGGTCTACTGGCTCTGCCGCCTCTGGAGGTACCGGACCTGGGGGGCTTGGGTAGTCGTCGCCTTCGCCGCGTTGGCCGCGGCCATCGCCCTTTACTTCTTACCCCTCACGATGGGACTATCAACGAGCTACGAGAACCTGCAACAGCACATCTGGTTCGAATCTTGGGATCATGGCCTGTTCCATTGAGGGCGGCCCGCGCGAGTAGTCCCCCGGCACTGCGGTTGGCTCGGAAGCCGCTCAGGTTTTGCGCGGCACGCTATAGATCGGAAGGCTGCAAGGCATCTTAGAGCGGTGGTCCGAGGTTCGGCGGCCGAATACGGAGAGGAGACGTTCGCATATACCGGTTGAGTAGGTCGCCGAAATCCTGGCTGCCCGGCACCGGGTCTCTCTCGTTTGGTTGGGCGGACCTTATGGTCGTTCCCCTCATCTTGATCCTCTCCCTGCCACCGCTGCTCTGGTTCGGGCACCACTCGACGGTCTTCGGCAACGATACCGCCCGCTATCTGCTCGCCGGCTCCCAACTCATCACCGGCGAAGCCCTGGAGGATCTGGACACCATCTCGGAGTTCAACGGGGGCCACGGGCCGGGATTGCCCGCCATGGTCGGCTTTCTCATCCTTCTGTTCGGGCGCGAGACGGAAACGGTGGTGTGGGCGCTGCGCCTGATGGCGCTACTCAATCCCCTGCTGGCTTACTTGCTGGTCAAACGGGTCTCGAACCCGGTTGCCGGCCTGATCGCCGCGGCGCTCCTCATCCTGTTCGCCTTCAACGTCAGGTCCCCGGTCGCGATCAACATAGACGCCTTGCAGCTGACTTTCTATCTGCTGTCGCTGCTGGCCCTGCTCGGGGCCATCGTGAGGGGAAGCATTTTGCTCGCCCTGCTCTCCGGCGTGCTCCTCGGGATTGCCATACTGACCAAGGAGACCGCCATCGTTAACCTGCCGCTCGCCCTGCTCGCGGTGCTCCTGCTCGATTGGGACCTGCGTGGGGCGATCTGGCATTACCTGGGCGTGGCCCTCGTGTGCCTGCCGTGGTGGACCGTGGTGTACCTTGCCACCGGGGAGGTGTACCTGGTGGGCCAGTTGCCGGCCGGGCTGCGCATCTCGCTCCTGGCAGCGGCCGTGGTCGTTGCGGTCGTTGCGGTCGTGGCGTACGTCTGCGGAATGGTAGACCGGTTCCTCGCCAGCGAGCGCCGGCGTCGGTGGAGCGGCCTGTCCGTTGCTATCGTCTGGACCATTTTGCTCCTTGGCACGCTGCTCGCCACGGCATCGTACGCGTTGGGCCAGATCACCTTCGAGACCTTGAGGCTGTTTCTCGCCCAACTACTGGAGCCAGCCGTCGTCGTTGTGCCAGTGCTGCTCGCTGTCGTCGGGTACTCGGCCTGGAAAGCTTTCCGGGAGAACGGGGCCTGGAGGATCCTGGCGCTCGCGATACTCTTCCAGGCGCCCGTCTGCCTGCTTCTTACGGTACAGCGCTGGGCTTGGCGCCAATTTCTCGTTCCCCAGACGCTGGTGTTCTGCGTCCTGGCCGCGCTCGTGGTTGCCGCCTTCCTGGCGGCCTGGAGGGGACGTGGCGGCGTCTACCGGGTGGCGGTCGCCGTGGGCGCAGCCGTGTTGGCGGTGTTGTTGCTCGCCTCCTCGGTGCAGGCCGTTCGGGCGCTGCTGCCCGAGGACCTCTCTGGCGGGTTTACGAAGCACGAGCGGGTGGCGCCCCAGGCAAACGGGATGGTCGGGTGGATGGCCGACAACGTGCCAGCGGGGGAGCGTATCCTCATAGTCTCCGAGTCGTTTATCAACGTGCCACAGGCCAACTATCTGAGGTACCTGGACGGCGGGCGGCACGAGTGGACGACCCTGCATCTAGACCAGGGCAGCTGCACACCGAGGCCGAACGTCCAGATCAACTGCGACCCCGATCAGAACGCCATCTCTAAAATACCGCCGGACGCGCTCTGGGTTCAGAGGATGGTCAGCGAGTGCAAGGTCATGTCGATCTCCGCGTCCAATCTGATGGAGCAGTCGCGCCGGGCGGACGCCGAATATGTGGCGACCTACGGTGAACGCCGGTTCCCCGCCATCCTGGGTCTGCCGACAGCCCTGCGGGCGAGCGGAGCCTTCGATCTCGCCCACGCGAACCTCTCCGGGAGAAGAAAGACGGGCGAGAAGCGCGGGGTCGTCTTGCTAAAGAGCACAGGAGAAACGCCCGCTGCGGTGCCGACCAGGATGAACGCGAGTACCGCGTTTATGCTGAAGCGCTGCGAGCAGGCCCAGGGCCCCGGATACGAGAAGTGGCTCAGATCCAGGTTCCCAAACGGTGTTACGGGCGCGAAAGGTGCCTTCAAGCCGTTCGAGGAGGGCCGGACGAGGTGACCGGATAGCACGAGAGTTCCGCTTGTGTCAGCACAAGAGCGAGTCGTGCCGAGCGCGTCCTTGCTGAA
>DATDKB010000454.1:0-2570 GCA_036520255.1 Rubrobacter sp.
GATTCTTCTCGACATTCGTTCTTCTCCTTTGTTGGTTGGTGCCTTCCAACTTGCCCGCACTTACTATCTAGCTGCATCATCCCCTCCTGGCGAAGCCCCGGCCTTAGCGGTCTACTCACCCATGTCCTACCTGTTGTCCGAGACGGTCCGCTAGATGTGCCCCAGCACCGCAGCCCGGAAGGCATCCTTGTGCTTGCCCTCGTATGCAGAATCCAGGGTGACGTTGAGCGCCGCCCGCCAACTCTGCGTGTAGGGTGGCGAAGACGGTCGAGAGACCGATCACGAACAGGACGGTGCCGCGCAAGACGTCCCCGCGCTCGAGGTCCGAGTGGCCCAGGGAGGTGCCGGCGAGCTGGGCGAGGAAGGCGGGGATCACGGGTAGCATGCACGGCGAGATGAAGGAAGCCAAGCCGGCCAAGGCCGCGAGCACGAGCGTCGGTTCTGCCACCCCTACACTCCCATCGGCATTGTACTGTGGCGGGTGCTCACCTGGAAAGACGCTCCTGCTGGCTCGCCTTCGATTCTCACACGGACGTGTGACCCCGACAATCGGGCCACGCTACGTCGTAAGGAAGAGTTAAGGGTTTCAGGCCCGATCGAGCGTGAAGCGGAAGCATGAGCCGTGGCCTGGCTCGCTCTGGACGTCCATCGTGCCCCCGTGTGCTTCGATGAGGCCCCTGGCAATGGCTAGCCCCAACCCGGCGCCCGGTGTGCCCTCCATCTCGGGGCGCGTCCTCGACTGTTCGCCGCGGAACGATCTTTCGAAGACGTGGGGCAGGTCTTTGTCCGCTATACCCTCGCCCGTGTCGGAAACCTCGACCCGCGCCACGTCGCCTTCCGGCGCTGCGCGCAAGGTTACGGTGCCGTCCGGCGGGGTATGCCTGAGGGCGTTCGAGATCAGATTGTGGAGCACGCGCTGCAGTCTGGGCGGGTTCGCGAGCACGGGGTCTATGTCGGAGGAGACCTCCCCGAGCAGGCGTACGCCCTTCTGCTCGGCCTGCGGCTGGAAGCTCGAGATGGTGTCGGAGATCAGGTCGTGCAGCGAGGCCCGTTCGAGGGTTAGCTCCAGCACCCCGGCGTCGATCCTGGCGAGCTCGAAGAGGTCGTCGACGAGGCGGCTGAGGTGTTCGAGCTCCAGGCTCGCCGAGAAGAGGTAGCGCCTCTCGGTCTCCGGGTCTTCGGCGACGCCGTCCGCGAGGGCTTCTATGAGGGCCCTGGTCGAGGCGAGCGGGGTGCGCAGGTCGTGGGAGACGGCTGCGACGAGGTCGCGCCGCGACCTCTCCACCTCCCGCTCGCGCTCAGCCGCCCACTCCAGCGCCCGCGCCATCCGGTTGAAGTCTGCGGCCAGCCCGGTGACCTCGTCGTGGCCCTCCAATTTAACCTCGGATCCCAGCTCTCCGCCGGCGATCCGTTGCGTCCCGGCCCGCACGCGCTCGATGCGGCTGGATAGCGGCATCGCGTAGAGGAGGCCGAAGCCGACGGAGAGGGCCGCCGCGAAAGTCAACATCGTGAGCAAGAGTGAGAGGTCGTGCCTCGAGATAAACATCGCCCGTGCGCCGGCCAGCATCAGCCCGAGGAGCAGGAGACTACAGACCAGGCCGGCCCCGACAAGCTGCGCCCGTACGCCGCCGAGACGTCCGAGCACGGCGGGGCGGACGAGGATCAGGGCCAGCAATCCGCTGCCGCCGCCGGCCACGGCGAGTAGCACCGCCACCGCAGGCAAGTCTGCCGCCGGCACGCCGAACAGGGAGGCGGCGAAGAGGGCCAGCGCGAGCGAGCCCGCGAGGAACAGGAGCGAGACCGCCGCGGTCCCGAGCGCCCTCTTCATCCGGAGAACTTGTAGCCGACGCCCCAGACGGTCTGCAAATAGCGGGGCTTCGCCGGGTCAGGCTCGACCTTTTCGCGCAGCCGGCGAACGTGAACGGTGACGGTGCTGGTGTCCGCGGAGAACGTGTACCCCCACACCAGCTCCATCAGCTGGTCGCGGGTGTAGACCCTGCCCGGGCTCGATGCAAGGTGGTGCAGAAGGTCGAACTCGCGGGCCGTTAGCGTCGCGGGCTCTCCGCGGACCAGGACCTCGCGCGTGTTCGGGTCTACGCATAACCCGTCGAACGAGAGCACCTTCTGGTCCGAAATCCCGGAAGATTCCTCGACGCGCCTCAGAACCGCGGCGACCCGCGCGGCCAGCTCGCGCGGGCTGAAAGGTTTCACGACGTAGTCGTCCGCGCCAAGGGAGAGGCCCACGATGCGCTCCTCCTCCTCGCCGCGCGCGGTAAGCATGATGAGGGGCACCCTCCTCTCGGCCTGCATGCGGCGGCACACCTCAAGGCCACCCACCTTCGGCAGCATGAGGTCCAGAACCACCAGGTCCGGAACGGCACTGCTGAAGAGGCTCAGGGCCTGCTCGCCGTCGGATGCCGAGACGACGGCGTGGCCGTCGCGCCGCAGGTAGAGACCAACCACCTCCCGGATGTTAGGCTCGTCGTCGACGATCAGGACCTTCGCCACCGTAGATTTCGTCTCCCGCTCTTTCACGCGATTATATCCCGTCTGCTTCCGCCGCTTGGCCT
>DATDKB010000455.1:0-5581 GCA_036520255.1 Rubrobacter sp.
ATACTGACGCTCCCCTCCCTCGTAGTGGCCACGTACCTGATCGGCATCCCGATCTTCTCCCCGGTCCTGGGGGCCGCATTGGTCCTGGCGGCGGTGGCTGCCGGGTACTTCGGCCTCAGGCTCGGCGCCGAGAACCTCAAGCGCATCCTTGCCGAGTCGCTCCCGATCCTTGCCATGACGGGGACCGTAACCATCCTCGTGGGCGTCGCGCTGCAAGACCGCGAGGAGCAATTCACCACGCTTTTGGCCCTGAGCATCCTCCTGCCAGCCTTTTTGCAGGAAGGCGGAGCTTTGGGCGGCATCCTCTCCAGCCGACTCTCTTCCAAGGTCCACCTCGGCCTGATAGAGCCGCGGGGGATACCGCAGCTCGCGGCGTTCAGGGACTTCACGCTCACCTACATCTTTGCCGCGGGCGTTTACGTGTTCGTCGGGGCTGCTTCCCACTTTATAGCCGTGGTGTTGTTTCCCGAGGGGTCGAGCCCGGGGCTGCTCCTCATGATCGGGATCAGCGCCCTCGCCGGACTGATCGCAACGACGACCGCGGTCCTCGCAGCCTACTACGGCTCGACCATGAGCTACAGGCTCGGGTTGGACCCTGATACCTACGGCATCCCTATAATCACGGCGGCCGTGGACCTGCTCGGCTTCATGAGCCTTATAATAGCCCTGATCGTTTTCGGATTGGCGGGGTAAGAGATGCGTGAGACGCGACCACGAAACCTGAAGGAGATGCTCATCGAGGCCAAGAACACCTCGGAGCTGATGGTAGACCTCTCCTACGCGGCGATCTTCTACAACTCCGAAACCCTTTCGGAGGAGGTAGCCCGCCTGGAAGAGATGCTGAACGACCTCGTCTTCGACATGCGCACCCTCGCCATCCTGGCCGCGAGGAGCCCCGCCGACGCCGAGCAGATGGCCGGCATCCTCGGGGTCGTCCAGGACATCGAGAAGATCGGCAACGCTGCCGTTGACATAGCCAAAATAGTGGTGAAACGCCTCGGTATTCCGCCCGAGCTGCTGCATGACATCCCCGAGGCCGAAGAGATCCCCTCCCGCGTCCGCGTGCAGGCGGAGAGTTTTCTCGACGGCCGCTCTCTGGGCGACGTCGACCTGCCTCTGGAGACGGGGATGCGCCCCATCGCCATCCGCTCCGACGACGAATGGAACTTCGACCCAGAGCCCGAAGACGTGCTGCGCTCGGGCGACGTGCTCTTTTTGCAGGGCCCACCCGAGGGCGTCGCCGAGGTCAGGGAGCTCGCGGGCGCACCCCCGCTCGAGGACACCCCCGAGCCAGAGCCGCCCCCGAGCCAGCTCACCGAGATCGACCACGCGGTGGACATCCTGATTGAGATGAAAAACCTCTCGGAGGTGACCGTCGGGTTGGCCTACTCGGCCCTCCTCTACGACGACGCGGGGCTCGCCCGCGAGGTGGTTGCCATCGAGGACGTGATGGACGAGATGCGCTACCGTCTGGAGCGCTGGGTCCTCCTTGCAGCCCCCCACGTCGAAGACTCCTCCCGCCTTAGGGGCCTCCTGCATCTCGCCACGGCTTCGGAGACCATCGCCGACTGCGCGATGGAGATGGTGTGGGTCGTGGAGAAAGGCGAAGAGGTCCATCCCGTCCTCTCGGCGGCCATAGGCGAGTCCGACGAGATTGTCTTGAAGCTTACCGTCTCGCCCAACTCCCCCGCCGACGGCAAGACGCTCGACGCGCTCGAGATCGAAACAGAGACGGGCATGTACGCCCTCGCCGTGAACCGCGGCGGGCGCTGGACCTACAGGCCCCGCGACACCTACAGGCTCCAGGGCGGCGACTCGCTGCTCTTCACCGGCGTCCCAGAAGGCCTCGAACCCCTCGCCGAGCTCTTCGGCCAGGAACTGGAAGGCCCCACCTAATTCAGCAAGGTCCCCAGAAGAACTTATTATGATCCGGGATCAGGAACACCGGCCCGCACTCAGTTTCTGGGCACCAATGATTTTGCTCGCAACGGCAATGTGCTTCGGGCTGCTCGTCCTCTCCGCCAGACTACCGCCCGACCTGAGAGAAGGGTCCAACGACATCTCCCTATACCGCGTAGCCGGAGAGTCCATCCTGCGGGGCGAAGTTCCATACAGGGACTTCCTGATCGAGTACCCGCCGGGAAGCCTCCCCGCCTTCGTCACCCCGGCCTTCGCGAGCACGAGTAGGGACGGTTATATAAACCTCTTCTCCTTGGAGATGGCGCTCTTGCTCGCGGTAACGCTACTGCTGACGGCGCTAAGCGCCCGCAAGCTCCGCGGGTCTTATGCCTGGATGCTGCCCGCGCTAACGTTCGTGGTAGCCGCGCTCTTTCTCTATCCCGTGGCCGTCACCCGCTACGACGCGGTCGCCGCGCTCACGCTCGGTCTCGCCACTTTCTTTGCTGCGCTTGGCGGACGGTTCCTCGTCCTCGCGTACGTGTCGCTCGGTCTAGGGGCGGCGGCCAAGATGGTGCCCGCCCTCGCGACCGTGCCGCTGGCGCTCGCCAGGAGAGGGGCCATCCGCGGCTACGCCGTCTTTCTGGGTATCGTCGCGCTTCTCTTTGTGCCCTTCGCGTTCCTGAGCGGCCGCGGGTTTCTGGAGAGCTTCGCCTATCAGGCGGAGCGGGGACTACAGGTTGAGAGCCTTGCGGCATCCGTCCTGATCCCACTCCGTTCAGTCAGTGGCGTCGTCTTCGAACACGGCGCCTTCGAGGTGCGTGGCGGAGGCGCCGTGCTCGCGACCTCTCTCAGCCCACTGCTCACCATCGTCTTGGTAGGCGTTGCTGGGGTTGTGATGTACTTGGAGTACCGCCGTCTTGGGAGGCTCGGGACCGAGGCTTTTTCGCGGCATGCCGCTGCGCTTATACTTGCGTTCATGCTCGGCTCCAAGGTCCTTTCTCCGCAGTACGTGATCTGGCTTCTCCCCCTCGTGCCCTTGAGCGCGGGGGGCGTAGCAGGAGCCTTCGTCTGCGCGTTCTTCCTCGCGGCCTGCTTTACCACGACGCTAATCTTCCCCATCCACTACGGCGATTTGCTCTCCTTCCGCTACCCCGGCCCGGAACTGCTGCTCGCCCGCAACCTGCTCCTCTTCGCCCTCTGGGTCGCGATGCTCGCCCTGTCCGCGGCGGCGAAGGAGAAAGCATCATCTTGAAGCGTCTGGCCCTCTCGCTGGTCCTGCTGCTGGCATTGCTGTGCGCGATGGGCTTTGCTCCCGGCGCCCAGTCGAACGAGAAGGAGGTCCTGGAGAAGGCTAGCTTCGTCCCAAGGCTCGACGAGTACTACTCGAAGCCGACCGTCGAGACCTCGGCGCGGTATGAGCGTGGCAGGGACATGTGGGTGGTCGTGCTCACGGAGGAGACCTCGAAGACGGAGATCGCCAGTTTTGTGGTCTCGGACGACTCGGGGAAGGTCGGCAGGGTCGAGGTTCTGCCTGGGGCTTCGGAGATTGAATATCCGAGGCTCTCGGAGCACAAGGCGGTCAAGCTCGCCGCCGCTAGTCCGGAGGTCAGGGGTGAGCTATCAAAGCACGGACCTTACACCAAGCGGGCTACCTACGAGGACGGCGCGTGGACCGTCCGCTTCTACGTGGATGAGACGGGGGCAGTCGGGGGCCGACCGACGGACTACGGCAAAGAGGTCGCGACCGTCGGGATCGACGACAAGAGCTGGGTCTTGAACTACGTGTACACGGGGGATCAGGTCGGGTGGAACATGGCCCGCGGCGTGAAAGGCGCCTACGGCAAGCAGGCCAACTACTGGTGGGTGTGGCTGCCGCTATCTCTCGCCTTTGCGGCCGCCTTCTGGCGCACGGACAGGCTGTTCTCGGTGCGCAACCTCGACATCGTGGCCCTGCTCGGGTTCCTCGTCTCGCACGGCTTCTACAGGCAGGGCGTAGTCTTCGAGGCCGTTGTCCTCTGGTACCCGCCGCTCGTCTACCTCTTTGTCAGGACCCTCCTGATGGGCTTCGGGATAGGCGAGAGGGTCGAGAGGACGAGCAACCTGCCCGTGTGGCTCCTGATGGTGCTCGCCGGGCTCGCCGGCGGCCTCGTCCTCTCCCTCAACATCGATTCGCGCGTCATAGACGTCGGATACGCCGGGGTTGTGGGGGCCGACCGCATACTGGACGGCACGATCCCCTACGGCAACATGCCCTCCGACGTGGGCACCGGCGACACCTACGGCCCGCTCAACTACCTGCTCTACGTGCCTTTCGTCCTGATGTTCGGGTTCTCCGGCGAGTGGGACTTCCTCCCCGCCGCCCACGCCCTCACGCTCTTCGCCTTCGTCGCGGGGGCGATGGCGCTCTTCATCACGGGCTTCAGGCTATCGGGCAGGGAGGGGGCCGCGGCGCTCATCTTCGCCTGGGCAGCTTTTCCGTACACCGTTTACGCAACCAACAACAACACCAACGACGTCATCGTCGCGGCCGTCGCGGCCATAGGGCTCGCCGCCGCGGCCTCCCCCATGGCGCGCGGAGCCAGCATCGCGGCCGGGTTCGCGGTCAAGCTCTACCCGCTCGTCCTCGGTCCGCTCTGGATCTCCTACGATGGACTCAAGCGAAAGCATATAATAGATTTCGTGCTCGGTGGCGTAGGCGTCGTCTTGCTCGCGTTCTGGGTCGTTTTTCTGGACGGACATCCCGTTGAGGCGATCGAGCTCTTCTACCAGAAGACGCTGGCCTTCCAGGGCGACAGGGTTAGCCCTTGGACCATCTACACCCAGGTCCCCAGGCTCACGTTCTTGCAGAAGCCCATTTTGGCGCTCGTGATCTTCATCGCAATACTCGTCGCCTTCGTGCCGCGCCGAAAGACGCTGCGCCGGCTTGCCGCCCTCTCCGCAGCGCTTATCATCGCCTTCCAGCTTACCGTCAACTACTGGTTCTACGCGTACATCGTCTGGTTCGAGCCGTTCGTGTTCGTCGCGTTGCTACTCTCCACCAACGAGAAGACGGCTCTGGATAGCGGTCAGCCGCTAGCAGTCAGCGGTCAGCAAGATCAGGAGGTCGTAGCCTGAGATGGGTGATGTGGGCGAAAGCGCAGAGCGTCCGATCCTGAACTTTGAGGGCGAACTTGTGGCGCTCGGCCCGTTGCGGCGGGACCTCCTGCCGCTCTACCAGGTCCTACAACAACCCCGGCACCACGCGCACCCTGTGTCTCCCACCGCACCCCATGACGATGGAGAAGGAGCAGGACTGATACGACCAGCAATCGAAGGCAGAAAACGAGGTGCCGTTCACGATCTACGAACGGGAGACCTCGCGGCCCATCGGCAACCCGGGACTTCACGAGGTGAATTACCGCAACCGGACGGCCACCTTCGGCATCATCGGCGAGCCGGAACGCCGGGGCAAGGCCTACGGCACTGAGACGACCCGCCAGATGCTCGACTACGCTTTCACCGCCCTCGGCCTCCACAACGTCAGGCTGATCCTCTTCGAGTTCAACGTGGCGGGCATCGGGGGATGAACTGCCTCTCCACCGAGTTCGAGAGGTCCGTGACGGCAGACAAAGGCTGGGGGTTCTCCGCCTGGCTGTCACCAGAGGCCCCGACCCGGCTCGGAGCCGAGACCGGCGAACCGCTC
>DATDKB010000456.1:0-5845 GCA_036520255.1 Rubrobacter sp.
GACACACTGGGCCAGTACCTCGGCGGCGACTCCGGAGTCGGGGAAGTGGCCGTCCAGGAGGCGGGCGGCGCGGGCAATTTCGTAGAAAGAGAAGCGGCGGCGTTCGCCCGTGAGCCTGTAGACGGCTTCTAGCACTTCGAAGCGCAGGGAAATTAGCTGTTCGAGGCGCCAGCGGATCTCGTCAACGGTCAGGTTCATGGTCTGGTAGAGGCGTGCTATTTCCGCCACCTGGACGAGGCTCTGGTGGCGTTTGCCGAGGCGAGTGACGGAGCTTTCGTCGAGGTAGCGTCTGGTGGTGATGCGGGCGAGCGACAGACGCCCCTCCTCGCTCTCGTAGCCGGCGAGCCGCCTGAGCTCGCGCGGGCCGCGGAAGGTGCCGGCCCTGACCTCCTCACCTCCCACAAAGGTGCGCGGGGTATGCCCCCCCGCGAAGTAGGAGATCTGGCGTGCCATCCTGCTCGCCTCAGAAGGATCTCCCTCGCTCCGGATCTCGACCCACCTCCGCACGGTGCCCATGTACAGACGCTCTAGCGCCCGCCACGTCGCGTCCCCTCGCAGGTCAACTTCGCCGGGTTTCTCGGTTACCACGGAGACCCGCACGCCGGGTAACGCATCCCGATATGCGTCCTTGACGGCCGCGAGTAGGCCTTCGAACTCCTCGTCCACTGTTCCGGACAGGTACCTGCGCCGTTCTGCGGGGAGCACATACATCAGGCGGCTCTTGATCCTGCGCTCTTTGCCCTCAGCCGCCTTGAGCCGGTCGATCGCGTCGTAGAGCTCCCGCCGCCTGAGGTAGACGAGATCAGCCAACTCCGCGACCTCGGGGTCCGCAACAGAGCCTTCAGACCAGGCCTCGTCCCGCGCCGAGCACACCGCCTCGTGCGCGTTTTCCGCGCGCACGACGGCCCGCTGCTCCGCTTCTCGCTCCTCCTGAGCCTCGCCCAGTTCTCGCTCGAGGGTCTCTATCGTCGAGGACACATGTATTTCCCGTTCCCTAACTCCGCACTTGCCCACAACCATTCTACAGTACCGTATCAGGCAACGAAGAGGCCCGGTCGAGGAGCGCTTGGCTGGCCGCCCCTCCCGAAGTTGCGCAGATTGTTAAGTACATGTACATTTCTATTAGTTATCTGAATGACGATCGGAGAGGAGATTCGCGTGGACTTCAACACGGGATCCGGCGGGGGATCAGGGGCGGGCGGTCCCTCTGGGGGTACGGGCGGGCCGCCGCCACGAGTATCCGGCGGCGCATTCAGGGGGGATTTTAACCTCAGTGATCCGGTACAGAGTTTCATAAATACCGTGCGAAACGTCGCGTTCCGGCCGGTAGACTTCTTCAGGGGCATACCCCGCCGGGGCGATTTCCTCAATCCTCTGGCCTTCGCGTTGATCTGCGTGATCGTATCTTCCTTGCTCGGGGGATTGATAGGGTTCGTGGTCAACCTCGGTTTCACCGATCAGGGTGTGGTCGGCGCGTTTGTCGGGTTCATCTTCGGCATAATTCGGTCCCTGATCAGTGCCGCAATAGGCCTTTTCATCGGGGCAATTATCTGGTGGCTGCTATCCCTGCTTTTTGCCAGGCCTAACAACACCGGATACGAGGCCACGTTCAGGGTTGCGGCTTACTCGTCCGTGGTCTATCTCGTGTCCTGGATACCGGTTCTCGGCTGGATCGTCGGCGGGATATACGGGATCTACCTCGGCGTGGTCGGAATTCGCGAGGTGCACGGCACGACCACCGGTCGGGCGGCTTTGGTCGTCCTTGTACCCATCGTCGTTATCGGTGGTCTTGCCCTGCTCATCTTCGGGGTCGCATTGCTCGCGATATTCGCCGCCGCCAGCCAGCAGTAACCGCAAACCGGCGAGACGGCACGAACGTCGTGGCGTCTGTTGGAGAGAGGTTAGCCGCCCTCGTGGCTGGCCGCTATACTATCGGCGGTCTACAGCGAAGGGGGTTTGTGCGTGGCGCAGACGGTTACTCTCATACCAGGCGACGGTATCGGACCGGATCTCACTGACTCCGTGAAGGAGGTTATCGGCGCGCTCGACGTCGATATCGAGTGGGAGATCGCCGAAGCCGGCGAGACGGTGATGGACAAGGAGGGCACGCCCCTACCGGAGTCGGTGCTCCAGTCTATCGAGCGCAACAAGGTGGCCCTGAAGGGGCCGCTGACGACGCCGGTCGGTACGGGCTTCCGGTCCGTGAACGTGGCGCTCCGCAAGGAGCTCGACCTCTACGGAAACATCAGGCCTTCCTTGAGCCTGCCAGGCGTCGAGACGCCTTATAAAGACATCGACCTCATCATCTACCGCGAGAACACGGAAGATTTGTACGCCGGCGTCGAGCACACCGTGGGTAAGCATGCCGCGGAGTCGATTAAGATCATCACCCGCGAAGGCACGGAGCGCATCTGCCGGATGGCCTTCGAACGATCCAAGGAACAGGGCCGCAAGCACATCACGGTCATCCACAAGGCGAACATCATGAAGTTTACCGATGGCCTGTTCAGGGACGTATTCTTCGAGGTCGCCAAAGACTACGAGAACGACTTCGAGGAGATAGACGACCGCATTGTGGACAACATGTGCATGCAGCTCGTTATGAAGCCGAACCTCTACGACGTGCTCGTCTGCCCGAACCTCTACGGAGATATCCTGTCGGACCTGTGCGCTGGCCTTACAGGCGGCCTCGGCGTCGCGCCCGGGGCGAACATCGGGGAGGAGATCGCGGTCTTCGAGCCGGTCCACGGCTCGGCCCCGAAGTACGCTGGACAGAACCGCGCCAACCCGCTCGCGACGTTGCTTTCGGCGAAGAACATGCTTGTTCACCTCGGATACGACGACGAGGCAGAGAGGATGCTGGCCGGGATAGAGGAGGCCCTGAAAAGCCCAGAGACCCGTACCAAAGACCTCGGCGGCAGCGCGGGGACCAGTGAGTTCACCCAGACCATCGTCTCGAACCTTTAGGAGTGCAAGCCGGTGTTCGTTCATGTAGCCCTCAGAAGTACCAGCTGGTAGGTAAGGCCGTTTGCGCATCGCGTACTTTACGGAGACCTTCCTTCCGGCCACAGACGGCGTGGTCACGAGGCTCACGCACACCATCGAGGAGTTGCTCGGGATGGGCGACGAGATGCTGGTGGTCGCGCCCAAGTACGGGGAGGGGCCGGGCTCTTACGAGGAGGTTCCGATCCACCGGGTCTCCAGCGTCCCTTTCCCGCCGTACCCGCAGATCAAGCTCGCCCCGATAAACCCGGGCGTCAGCGTAGTGCTACGCCAATTCGAACCGGACCTGATCCACGCCGTCAATCCTTTCGTCCTGGGTTGGGGCGCAACGTTCTACTCCCGGCGCCTGGAGGTCCCGCTCATCGCCTCCTACCACACGAACGTCGCGGCCTATGCCCGCTTCTACAACCTAGAGTTCTTCGACCGGATCACGCGCTGGCACACCAGAAGGCTGCACAACCGTGCCGCCATCAACCTCTGCACCTCGGAGGCGACGCTCCGTTACCTAGCCGGGGAAGGTGTCGAACGCCTCCACCTTTGGCCTCAGGGTGTCGACGCTGCGCACTTTCATCCCGACAAGTTCTCGAAGGACTGGCGCGTCAAGCTAACCAACGGCCACCCGGCGGAGCGGCTGCTGCTCTACGTCGGACGCCTAAGCCATGAGAAGAACATCGGCAAGCTGAGGATCGTTCTCGACGAGGTGCCTGGGACACGGCTCGCCCTGGTCGGTGACGGACCCGCTCGACGCGACCTCGAACTGCAGTTCGAGGGTACGCAGACGGTCTTCACGGGCGTACTGCAGGGTGAGGAGCTGGCGACCGCGTTCGCTTCCGCCGACGCCTTCATGTTTCCATCCACCACCGAGACGCTGGGGATAGCCATGATCGAAGCCCTCGCCTCGGGCCTGCCGGTGCTCGCCGCGAGCGCGGGAGCTGCCGCCGAGGTGGTGAGCGACGGCGAGTCGGGGATCCTCTTCGATCCCGGCTCCGACGCGTCCCTCGTCGCCGCGGCGAAAAAGCTCGTATCCGACGACGGGCTGCGTGTTCGGATGGGCCAGAGCGCCCGCGCATCGGCGGAGCGGCGCGACTGGAAATCTTCGACGCGCGCCTTGCGCGGGTACTACGAGCAGGCGGTAGGGGAGGTATGAGCGAGGCGAAGGCCAAGCTCAAGAGCGGGGGCAAGCGGTTCTCCAAGTTCTGTGTCGTCGGGCTCTCCAACGCCGCCATGGATATGGGGTTCTGAACCTGTCCTTGTGGCTGGAGCCGACGCGCGAGGTGTCTATGCTCGTCCTCTACAACGGTGTCGCGCTCGTTCTGGCCAGCCTCAACAGCTACGCCTGAACACCCTGTGGACCTTCAGGGGAAGGGCCGAGTACGACGCGCGGCAGATAGTGCTGTTCGCGTTGCAGGTTCTAGTCAACATCGGGATAAGCAGCGGGCTGTTCTGGGCTCTGATTCACCCGATCATCGTCTATACGGAGGTGCCGGCGTATCCCGCCTGGAACGCCGCCAAGATCATCTCCGTCACCGTGGCTTCTACCATCAGCTTTTTATCAAGCGCTACTTCGTAATCTCCCGCAGACGCTGGTTCAACGACCGCTTGTAAGAGCATCGACCCCGTGCTAAATTAGGCCCGAGTGCGGAAGTAGCTCAGCTGGTAGAGCATCACCTTGCCATGGTGAGGGTCGCGGGTTCGAATCCCGTCTTCCGCTCTGGCCGAGTAGCGGCGCCGCTGGCGGCATGGCCGAGTGGTTAGGCAAGGGTCTGCAAAACCCTGTACCCCGGTTCGATTCCGGGTGCCGCCTCTCGAAGGGATGAAGAACCGTCCATGGCAAGTACGGGCGATTAGCTCAGGGGGAGAGCGCTTCCTTGACGCGGAAGAGGTCAGTGGTTCGAATCCACTATCGCCCACTACGCTGCGCGAGTTTCGCCGGCTCACTTCGTCGAACTACCTAATCAACTCCCGCGCTTCCTCACCCGTCCCTGCCGAGAAAGGTGCACAAATGGCCTCCGTCAAGTTACCCGACGGTAAACAACTGGAGATAGAGCCGGGCGAGAAGGCCCGCGATGTCGCCGAGAAGATAGGCAAACGGCTCGCCCGCGACGCCGTGGTCGCAAAGCTCGATGGGGAGTTGATCGACCTCGAAGCCCCGCTAAACGGCGGGGGTGTCTTCGAGGTTGTCACGAGGGAGTCCTCAGAGGGTCTCGAGGTCCTGCGTCACTCGACGGCGCACGCGATGGCGCAGGCAATCACGGAGCTCTACCCCGGAAGCAAGCTGACGCTTGGTCCTCCCATAGAGGACGGCTTCTTCTATGACATCGAGGTTGCGGGGCGGCTAACGGACGAGGACCTGCCGCGCATCGAGGAGCGGATGCGCGAGATCATCGCACGCGAGCTGCCAATAGAGCGTGAGGAGGTCTCCAAGGCGGAGGCCGAGGCCCTCTACCAGGACAACCCTTACAAGATGGAGATCATCGAGGCCCTCGAAGACGGCGACATCACCGTCTACAAACAGGGCGATTTCTTCGACCTGTGCCGCGGCCCGCACGTCCCGAGCACCGGACGTCTCGGCGCGTTCAAGCTGCAGAACATTGCGGGCGCCTACTGGCGTGGCGACGAGAACAACCCGATGCTCACCCGCGTCTACGGCACGGCTTGGCCGACGGAGAAAGACCTAAAGGCCTACCTCAGGCGGCTCGAAGAGGCGAAGGCGCGGGACCACCGCAAGATCGGCAAGGACCTCGAGCTATTCGCGTTCTCTCCGGATACAGGCGCGGGCATCCCGCTCTTCCTGCCAAAAGGCGAGATGATGCGCCACCTCATGGAAGACTACGTGCGCCAG
>DATDKB010000457.1:0-2033 GCA_036520255.1 Rubrobacter sp.
AGAGCCGAAGAGCACCGTCGGTCGGATCTCCTCGTATGCGAGTTGCTCGGGCCACCTGCAAAGAAGCTTCAGTTGCTCCCATTCGTCGGTCGGCTCGACCCTCCTACGCCTCGTTCCGCCCATCCGTGCTCCCCCCATATACGGTGTTGCGAGAGCGGAAGGATGCCACGGCTGGAGGTTTGCTGCCATTCCGACGCCATCAGGCTACGGCGTCCCTCTTTACTGCCAGCTTGGCGGCACGCATACGCCGGGCAATTAATGGCGAGGTCTGCCAAACGGAGCAACGACTCTACCTGGCGGGCAGTCCGTCGACCTCCAATTCGAAGTACTCGTTCTCGCTGTACTCTCCGACCACCGACTCAACCAGTTCTCTTACCGCCTCTACCGACTCGCCCTCCCAGATGCACATCCCGGTCGTGTGGTCGGGAGTGGCCGCGTGGATGGGCAGGGAGATGCCCTCCGGCAGGCCCGCCTCTAAGGCTCTTTGCTCTGCTGCCTCGAACCCTTCGGGGTCCGAGATGTGGTGAATGACGCCGACGTACACGTGCCTCCTCCTTTCCGAGCCGCCCAGAACCGACGGATCAATACCCTTTTCCACCGATGAGCATGATGCCATCTTCCGAAGCCTTGTACGAACTTCGTAGAACGGTCCCTTCCGAAACTGTCTGGAAAATCGGAGTGGGTCGCGAATCAGTACTCCGAGGGCCGCCAAGAGGGGGTGCAGGAGCCTCCATCGGCTGCTTCTTGAAGCCAAAGACGCACGCTAGGTGGCCCTCTGAGCATTTTTCAGACAGTTTCGGAAGGTGAATTCTAAGAAGTTCGGCGCTCTATGGCTCGCCGCGGTCGTTGGGCTCGATATCATGAACGTGAGGAGACCGGTGGGGCGAGGTTAGGGGAAGGTGAAGCAAGGCATGAGACGCGGCAAGAGCCGGAACCTTCCGACCACCACAGGTAGATTAGCGTGAAGGTTCTGCACCTGAGGTTGATCCTGAACGCCCTGGCGATGCTCATCTGCGCCGGGGGCGCAGCGATGCTCGTCCCTGCGGCCTACTCGCTGCTGAAGGCTCCCGAGGAGGCCTGGGTCTTCTGGGCGCCCGGCGTGATCGCCTTGGTCCTGGGCGCAGTCCTCTACTACCCCACGCGTAGACAACCACGCAGCTACGTCTCGAGACAGAGCCTGTTCCTCATGGTGGTCGTGTGTTGGTTGGGTGTGGTGCTCGTTGGCGCCCTGCCGTTCGTGCTCTCGGGCCTCATGGGTCCTGTGGACGCCTTCTTCAACTCCATGGCCGGCTTCACGACAACCGGGGCCGCGACGGCCACGCCGGAAGATTTCTCGCCGGCCTTGCTGCTCTGGCGCAGCCTGAGTCAGTGGATCGGGGGGATAGGCATCATAGTGCTGTTCGTGGCCATCGCGCCGCTGGCGGGGTTCGGCGCCACCCAGCTCTACACGGCCGAGGCGGCGACCCCGGTACAGGAGCGGATCACCCCGCGCATCCGGGACACGGTCAAGGTGCTGGCCCTCGTCTACGGCGGCCTTACGCTTGGGGGCGTGGTCGTCCTTGACCTGGCAGGGATGGGAACGTTCGATGCGGTCAACTACGCGCTTAGCACCGTTTCGACCGGAGGGTTCTCTACCGACTCCAACTCCGTGGCGGCCTTCGACTCCTGGGCCGTCGATCTGGCGATCACGGTGGGGATGGTGCTCTCTGGCACGAACTTCGCCATCTACTACGTGGCGGCCCGGCACGGATTGGGACGGGCCGTCGGCAACGCCGAGCTCGTAACCTACCTCGGGGTGATCCTCGCGAGCACGATCTTGATAACCGCAAACCTGCACGTCTCGAGCCACCGACACTCGTTGGCCATAGCGTTCCGCGAGGCCCTCTTCCAGAGCGCGAGCCTAACCACGGGAACCGCCTTCAGCACGGCGGACTGGAGCGCCTGGCCCCCGTTCTCCGTAGCGCTGCTGGTGCTGATCATGGCCGTGGGCGGTTGCGCGGGATCGACGGCCGGGGGGATGAAGGCTATCCGGG